>NZ_CAXYKL010000039.1:0-15224 GCF_964277725.1 uncultured Novosphingobium sp.
GGGCGCTTGCGATCGGCCTCCACCGCCGCCCAGGTCTGGATCGCGGCCGTGGCCTTGGTGTTCGCCAGCAGGAACAAGTTGCACCC
The DNA here is from genome assembly GCF_964277725.1 of uncultured Novosphingobium sp. NCBI lineage: Bacteria > Pseudomonadati > Pseudomonadota > Alphaproteobacteria > Sphingomonadales > Sphingomonadaceae > Novosphingobium > uncultured Novosphingobium sp. The sequence continues at coordinate 87 of NZ_CAXYKL010000039.1, forward strand.
GGACCAGCCGCCGTCCGCCAGCCTGAGGTAAGTGCGGCGCGTGCCGGGCAAAGCGCGCTCCACCGCGGTGCGATGCGCCAGCAGCACCGCCACGTCCGCATCCGCAGGCGTATCGGCCAGAAAATCGCGCACCCATTCGGGTTGCAGCAGCGCATGGTCTGCGGTGGTCACCAGCATCGGCGCGCCCAATGTGGCGAAGGCGGTGGCGACGCTGGCGCTGGGCCCGCTGGCGGTGGGCAGCACGATGCAGCCCAGCCGGGTCGCCAGCGCAACCACCTCAGGCTCGTTCGCGCTGACGGCGATCTGGGCGATACCCGCATGGCGCAGCGCGTCCACCACGCGCGCCAGCATCGGCTCTCCCGCGATCGGCACCAGCGCCTTGTGGGCAACACCTTCGGCTTCGGCGACGGGATCGCGCGCGCCGGGTCGCGATCCGGCAAGCACCAGGGCGCTGATGGGTGCGGCGGCAGACATGGCTCAGCCCGCTGCCTTCTTCGCGCGCCACACCTGCCACAGCACGCCGGGTGCGGCGAGCACCGGATGCTTCTCACGCCAGGGTGTCAGGTGAACGGCGATGCCGGTGTGCCGCTCCACCTTCCACGCGCCATAGCGAGCCGCACCCTCGAACGTGGTGGAGGCTCGCACCAGCCGCACCAGATTGTAGAATTTGCCCAGCCGTTGCCGCTTGCGCCACCAGCGCAGCAGGGCGGCGCGGCGCGATGGGGCAAGCTCGGGGCGGATCGTACCATCGGGCAGGCGGGTGAAGGCGATGCCCTCCGCCGCCAGCGCAAGTGGCAGCAGTCCATCGAAATGCTCGCGATTGGCGGCCAGGATCGAATCTTCGCGCCCACTTTTCTCCACGCGGAATTCGGCGGCGTAGGTCGCGCGGAACAAGGCGCGCCAGTAGCTGTCCGGCGTGCCCGCGTCTGGCCCCAGGGCGACGGCCAGCCGCGCGGCAGTGCGCGCGGCGTGCGCCACCGCGTCCCGCGTGGCTTGCGCGGCCCCTTCGTTGCGGCACCACACCAAGCCGGAGGGCTGCACGAAGCGCGCCCAGATCGTGGTGTCTATCAGCTGCCCGGCGGCGGCGGCGGAAAAGGTCGCCAGCGTCATCGTCGCCACTTTCGCCCGAAGGGTCACGCCCTGATGGTCCCATTCGTGATAGCTGACGCGCGGCCAGATCCCGCGCTCGATCGGGCCGGACGTCAGCACGTAGAAATCGAGGACGCCTTCCAGCAGCATCGTGCGCAAGTTGGAGCCGTAGAACAGCACCGAAAGCACGTCTGTTCCGGCAAGTCTCTCGGCGAAAGCGGCCACTTCGGGCATCACCGGCCGCGCCAGTGCGCTGGCGGTCCGCCCGGTCAACGTGTCGGTCATGGCACCACGAAAGTCAGCGCCGGCCCTTCCTGAAGGACATAATGCCCCGCCGGGAACGCCTCTCCATCCAGGATGAAAGCGCCGCCCAGATCGAAGTCGATCGGCCCTGTGGCGACCCGGTGCGCACCGGCGCGTTGCATGAAACGGGGCAGCAGGCCCAGCAGCATCACCGGCAGCATCAGCAGCAGCCACCGCACCGGCGCGTCCAGCACCGCCAGCTTCAGGCCCGCCGGTGGGTTGGGGCCGAACGGGCGCAGGCCCAGCGGAAACTTCTCGAACGTGGTGGCGATCGCCATGAACCGCTCGTCCGGAGCGCCTGGCCCGCGCCGGGGCAGTTCGCGCCCGGACACCAAATTGCGCAGGCGCATCCGCGTGCTGGAACGCCAGGTGTTGCCCGCTTTCCCGAACACGATCTGCAGGATGCACCAGGCGATGGTAAGGCCGACGGCGAAGCTGTTGAAGGCGCCGCGCCGATGCGCGGCCTGCCCGGCCTCGGTGCCGATGGTGAACACGCCCGAACCCAGAAAGAAGCCCAGGACACCGGCGCCGCGATCTTCCTGGCCCTTGGCGGTGATCCGCATCGGCCGACGCAGCACCACCTCGCCCTGACGCGCAGCGACCAGCGCCTCGGCCAGGCTCCAGTGGTTGGGCAGCCCCAGATCGACGGCCAGGGCGTTGGTCTTGCCCTTGGGCAAAACGATCAGCGAGGGCCAGTTATCGCCGAAGATCGGCGCGCCGCAGGTCAGCACATCGCGCACGGTGCCGTCCCCGCCATCGATCGCCAGGTAATCGATCCCCCGCTCGGCAAATTCGCGCAGACTGTCGGACAGCGCTTCGCGGCTGTGGGGCGTCTCGGTCAGGATGTTGGAGCAATCGGCCAGTTCCGCCGGGCTGCCCACGTTGCGATGGCTGCGCGGATTGCGCACGATGCCCACCAGCGGCACCGCCCGGCCTTGCGGCACATAGCGCGTCACCGCGTGGCTCGCGTCGCCGCGCCCGTAGCCGCCGCCGAGCGGCTCGAATTCGTAGATCGTTCCGTGCACAATCCGCCCTACGTAAGGAGAGTGGCGCTGGAAATCACCCTATTTCCGCTGCGGACATCCCGATGTTACAGTTCGGTGGCATTCGGGATCGGGCTGATCCGCCCCGGCATTGCCCGAGGCCAGGCGCTGCACTAGGGCTGCGGCAATGGTCGCATCGCAAATCACTCCGGCTTTCCAGATCATCGGCAGCAATTCCACGCGCCTGTGGGGCATGGACGTGGCCGAGCGTACACGCAGGATCGCCACCGCCGCTGGCCTTTCGCCGCGACAGGGGGGCGATGCGCCCGCGCTGCTGGTGAACGCTGCCTTTGCATTCGATCCGCCCTGGCTGCGCCATATCGCCGCGCATCCGGGCCTGGTGCTGACGCTGGGCGGCGTGCCGGTGCTGGCCCACGCCATCGCCGCGCAAGATGCGCAGGCCGTGGCGGACGCGATGGCCCGGCAACGCCGCCTTGATTCGCACGGCGCGCTACAAATCCTCGCCTTCGAGGATGGCCCGACGATCGAGAACAAAGCGCTGCGCAAGCGTGAGACGCCGTTCGTCACGCCGCTGCGGCCGGACACCGTGCGCACGATCGAGCGGGCAAGCTACTTCGGCGCCTACAAGGGCGTCACCGATATCCTGACCAAGTACCTGTGGCCCGAATGGGCGCTGGTGCTGACCCGCATCTGCGCGCGCATTGGGCTGACGCCCAACATGGTGACGACGATCGGCGCGGTGCTGTGCGTGCTGGCCACCTGGTGCTTTGCCGAAGGGCGCTACTGGTTGGGCATGGCGCTGGGCCTGGGCTTCATGGTGCTGGATACCGTGGACGGCAAGCTGGCGCGGTGCACCATCACCTCGTCCGCATGGGGCAATGTGTTCGATCATGGCATGGACCTGGTGCATCCGCCGTTCTGGTGGTGGTTCTGGGCCACGGGGCTGGTCCACTGGGGCCTGGCCTACGATACCGAGACCTTCTGGTGGGTGCAGGGTGTGATCCAGCTGGGCTACTGGGTGCAGCGCGCGATCGAGGGCGTGTTCATGCGCCAGAACGGGCAGATGCACATCCACGTCTGGCGGCGGTTCGACAGCAAGTTTCGCCTGATCACCGCCCGCCGCAATCCCAACATGGTGATCCTGTTCATCGCGACGGCCCTCGGCAGGCCGGACGTGGGCCTGATCCTGGTCGCGTGGTGGACGGCGATCTCCTGCCTCGTCCATGGCATACGGCTGGTGCAGGCGTGGATCGTGCGATCCCGTGGCGAGCCGATCACCAGCTGGCTATCCGATGAAGGATCGATCCAACGATGAACGAGACGATCCGCAAGTTCGGCTACCCGGCTACGCTGGTGGCCGAACACGATCACTGGGTCGTCCTGCTGCGCCCCGCACAGCCGACGCTGGGCAGCCTGGTGCTGGCCGCCAAGTCTGACGTCACCGCGTTCGGCGACCTGCCGGCACGGGCTCATGCCGAACTGAAAGTGGTCACCAGCGCGATCGAGACGGCGCTGCGCGGTTTTGTCGACTATGCCAAGCTCAATTACCTGATGCTGATGATGGTCGATCCGCACGTCCACTTTCACGTGATCCCCCGTTACGAAGGGTCGCGCGAGTGGCAGGGAAAGCAGTTTCCCGATGCCGGCTGGCCCAAGGTGCCAGACCTCTCCGCCGCCGTGGCGTTGAGCGAGGATGACATCGCCGATCTGGTACGGCAGCTGCAAGCCGCCTGAGAACGACTGTCCGAACAGGCCCCCCATGCGCACCATCGGGTTTTCCCTCATCGGCGGCAGCCACCAGTTTCTCCATGGCCTTCCCGTCGCTGCCGCCCTGTCTCGGCGCTCAGGTGTCGTGGTGGAGGTTTTCGTCGTTTCCGACGCCGATGCGGACACAGCGCGCGAGATGCTCAACGCCTTCGGCTCGGGCGCGGTCGAGGTTATCGTTTTACGGCTCCCGCGTTTGGTGGAGCGGGCGGCCCGGCGGGAAGGCGCGGCGGCACCGCTGAAGACGCTGCGGCTCGCGTGGTGGAGCAGGCGCCTGCGCCGCTGCACCACGATCGTGGCGTTGGAGCGGACGTCAGCGCTTTTGGCCCGCTTGCCCGGCCACTGTCCCCCCTTGATACAAATACCGCACGGCGTCGGCGGGGCGCGTCGTGCCGGGGGGAACGGCGTTGACGGTCGTTTTTCCGCGTTCGATCTGGCCCTCGTCGCGGGAGAAGCGGATCGTCGCAGCACGATCGACGCGGGGCTGCTTCCGGCGGAGCGGGTGCAGGTGGTTGGCCCGATCAAGCTTTCGGGGCTCAACCGGCTGGGCCTGCTGCAGCGGAAACGGCTTTTCGCCAATGCGCGCCCGACAATTCTCTACAATCCGCATTTTCATCCTCGCCGGGGAAGCTGGGAGCAGTTCGGCCGCGCGCTGATCGATGCGCTCGGCCAGGATCGCGCCTTCAACCTTATCGTCGCCCCGCATGTTCGGTTGTTTGCCGATGCGTCCGCGAGCGAGCGGGAAGCGCTGGAGGCGCTGGGCGATCCGGACTGGCTGATCATCGACACGGGCTCCAGCCGTTCGATGGACATGACCTACACCCTGGGCGCGGACATCTATCTGGGGGACTTCAGCAGCCAGCTATACGAATGGCTGATCTTCCCGCGGCCTTGCGTATTCATCGACCAGGTGGGCGATGGTGGTGCGGCGGATACGAAGCTGCCCGAAATGTGGAGCATGGGCGAAACGGTAACATCGTTCCCCGACTTGCTGCCGGCGCTGTCTAAAGCCAGTGCCTGTCACTCTGACTATCGCAATCACCAGTCCGCGCTGATGCACGATGCTGTAGGTGATTTCCGCGAGCTTGCGGACGAAGTTGCAGCAGATGCCATCGTCGCTTTTTTGGAGGCCCGGCAGCTTTAGCCCGGTGCCGTGAGAGGCCGGGTTGCTGTCAGCCCGCCGCCGCCCAGCGGTCGGTCAAGGCCGTCGCGATCTCGATGTCGTTCAGGAAGTCCACCTCGGCCCACTCCTGCCCTTCGATCGATACGGTGCCGACCTTGCCGGTAGGGGCGATGCTGTCGATCACCTTGAGGTACCAGTGCTGCACCCCTTCCGGCGTGCGCATCGCCTGGCGCACCGTTTCGCGGAACAGGTTTACGCCCTCGCCGCGAAACGCCAGGAAGCCGATCGACTCCGCATTGGATTGCGCCGCCGTCAGCGTCTTGCCGATGTGGACCAGCTTGTCGCCCACCCGCTCCACCTTCATGTCGTCGCTGTCGTAGGCGGGCTTCACGTCCACCGTCACGGTGATGGGCCAGCCGTCGTCCTGTGGATGATCGGCCTGCTGCACCGTGCGCACCAGCTCTTCAGAAACCAGCGTGTCGCCGTTGAGGATCAGGAAATCGCCCTGCATCTGCTCCCGCACGATCCAGCATGATCCCAGGTTGTCCGCCACTTTGTAGAACGGGTTGAAGCGGGTGGTGATGGTGACGCGGGGATCGTCGATGCCCGCCACCACCGCGTCCACCATGTCGGTCATGAAGCCGGTGACGACATCAATGTGCTTCACGCCGCCGCGCGCCAGCATTTCGATCTGCCATTCGATCAGGGTTCGGCCAGAAAAGTCGATCAGGCACTTGGGCCGCTCGGCGGTCAGCGGCAGCATGCGCGAGCCTTGCCCGGCGCTCAGGAGGATAGCGTGTTCGATCATGGCAGCCCTCTAGCCGTCTGCCGCCAACCTTGCCAGCACTCCCCGAATGGCGCAAAGGACCGGCAATGCCTGCCGACCGCGACAAGCCTAGCTCTCCCCTTGCGCGGATCCTGGCCAACACGGCCTGGCTGATGGGCGGCAAGGGTTTCGGCGCGATCTGCAGCATCGTCTATCTGGCGATCCTGACGCGGACACTGGGCCTCAAGGGTTTCGGGCACTTTTCGCTGATTTTCGGCACGGCGCAGGCGCTGATTGCGATCGCCGGGTTCCAGACTTGGCGCGTGGTCGTGCGTTATGGCGCGGCGCATATTCATGACAAGCAATGGGCGGCGTTCGGGCGATTGGGAATGTTCGCCGGCGTGCTTGACGCCATGGGCGCGGCGCTGGGCTGCGTGATCGCGGCGGTGGTGTTCTTCGCCTTCGCCCACCTGCTGGACCTGAACGAATCCTACATCGTGCCCGGCTTCCTGTTCTGCTGCGCGCAATTGTGGGCGCTGGTTTCCGCGCCTACCGGGATCGTGCGGGCGCTCAACAAGTTTCAGATGGCGGTCTATGTCGAGGCGGTGGTGCCGCTGGGCCGGCTGGTCGGCGCGGTGGCGGTATGGCTGCTGGCGCCCAGCGTCGGCTGGTTCCTGTTCGTTTGGGCGCTGGTCGATCTGCTGGAGGCCGCGCTCTACTGGATGATGGCGCGCCGGCTCGCGCCCGAAAGCGTCCAGTGGCGTTACCTGAAGGACTACCGCCGCACGCTGGAGGAGAACCCGGGCCTCTGGCATTTTTTCTGGGTGACCTTTGCCGGTTCCACGATCGATGCCTTGACCAAGAATGGCCCATTGCTCGTCGTCGGCGGGGTGATCGGCACGCGCGCGGCGGGCTTGTATCGCTTGGCCAGCCAGCTTTCGCAGGCGCTCAGCAAGTTTTCGACGATGCTGACCCGCTCCGTCTATGCCGAGGTTTCGCGAATGCGCGTGGCGTCCACCATGCAGGAGTTCCGGCGGCTGGCGGTGCAGACCAGCCTGATCGCGGGCGCGGGCGGAATCGTCGTGGTGCTGGTGGCGCTGCTGGCCGGGCGCTGGCTGCTTGGCCTGATCGGCGGTGAGGATTTCGAAGGCGGTGCGGCGATCCTGGTCCCGCTGGCGATCGCGGCCAGCTTCGATCTGGCCAGCGTGGCGTTCGAGCCGGTGCTGCACTCCACCGGCAAGGCGCAGCATTCGTTGACCGCGCGGTTGATCGGATTGGCGGTGATGGCGGTGGCGGTGGGCACGCTCCTGCACTTCGGCGCGATCGGCGCGGCCTGGGGCGTCGCCATCGGCTCGGCTGCGCTCTACGTGGTGATGGGGGCGATGGCATTTGCCACTTTGCGCAAGCTGCAGGGCGAAGAGCCGCTGCAACCCGCGCCGCAGCAAGGCGCCTGATCAACCTCGACAGGTTCGCCCCGGCGGGTACACTGGGGCGATGACTGCCACTCTCATCGCCGACGCCCACGGGCTGGCGGATCGCATCACCGGCTTGCGCCGGGCGATCCACGCCGAGCCCGAAATCGGGCTGCACACCCCCAAGACTCGGGACAAGATCCGCACCGCGCTGGCCCATCTGCCGCTGGAATGGCGCGAAGGGCCATCCACCACAGGCCTTGTCGCCACGTTGAAGGGCGCGGATACCGGCCGCGCCGTGCTGTTGCGCGGGGACATGGATGCGCTGCCGATGCCGGAGGAAACCGGGCTGGACTTCGCCTCCACCATCCCCGGCGTGATGCATGCTTGTGGGCATGATGCGCACGTCGCGATGCTGGCGGGCGCGGCGGAGCTGTTGTGCGCCAGGGCCGCCACGCTGCAGGGCGAAGTGCGCTTCATGTTCCAGCCGGGCGAGGAGGGGCATCACGGCGCGCGCTTTATGCTGGACGATGGCTTGCTGGGCGGCGGAGCGGACGGCGTGCCGTTGCCGGACGCGGCCTTTGCGCTGCATGTTATGCCCAATGCGCCGCATGGACTGTTCGGCGGCCGCGCGGGCGCGTTGCTGGCATCGGCGGACCAGATCGAGATCACGGTGACGGGGCGGGGCGGCCATGCCTCTATGCCCCACGCCACGCTCGATCCGATGCCGATCGCGTGCGAGATCGTGACCGCGCTGCAAGCCATGGTGACGCGCAAGTTCAGCGTGTTCGATCCCGTGGTCGTCACCATCGCCAAGATCGAGTGTGGCACCGCGCACAACGTCATCGCCGATACCGCGCGGCTGACGGGCACGATGCGCTCGCTCTCGCCCGCCAACCGCGCGAAGCTGCGCGCGGAAGTGGAGCGGCTCGCCACCGGGATCGCCACCGCCCATGGCCTCAGCGCCGAGTTGACGATTCACGAGGGCTTCCCGGTGACCCAATGCGATCCGTCCGCGGTCGATTTCGGCGAGCGAGTGACGCAGGACCTGTTCGGGCCGGGCGGCTTCTTGCGCTTGCCCGATCCGATCATGGGTGCGGAAGACTTCGCCTATGTGTTAGAGAAAGTGCCCGGCGCGATGTTCTTCCTGGGTGTCAGCCATGAGGGCGAGGATTGGCAGCACTGCTGCGGCATCCACTCCACTCGTATGCAAGTGGACGAAAGCACCATGCCGCGCGGTGCGGCCCTGCTGGCGGGACTGGCCGAGCGCTTCCTGGCGGAGGGGTTCTAGCTCCCCGGCGCTCACCGTGATTTCGCGGTAGCGGTTACGCGCGCACGTCCGCCCAGTCGGGATGGCGGCGGAAGGCGACTTCTACGTAACTGCACATCGGCTCGATCTTGAAGCCGTTCTCACGCGCGTCGGCCACCAGGGCCTCGACCAGCCGGGCCGCCACGCCGCGTCCGCCGATCTCGGGCGGGACCAGGGTGTGATCGGCGATGTGAACGCCATCGCGCTCCACCCACGTCAGGCGGCCGATCGCATCGCTGTCGGCCAGGTGCGCCTGGTATTCGCCCGCGCCGCCGCGATCGTGCTTTGTGATGGTGATGCCGACCATGGTAAGCTCCTTGTTCGCGGCGGGTTGTCCTCCGGGAGGCGGAGGACTGAGGCGGGGGACTTGACGCGCCGACCGTCCGGTAACAGGCGACATGGCCATGCAGTTCCTCTCCGACAATGCCGCTGCCGTCCACCCCGCGATCTGGAGCGCGATGCTGGCGGCTGACGCGCCCGATTCGCCTTATGACGGCGATGCCATCAGCCAGGAACTGGATGCCGCGCTCTCGGCGCTGTTCGGGCGTGAGTGCGTGGCCTTGTGGGTGGCGACGGGCACGGCGGCGAACTGCCTGGCGCTCAGCACGATGGTGCCACCCCATGGCGGCGTGATCTGCCATCGCGAGGCACATATCGAAATGGACGAAGGCGGCGCGCCGGGCTTCTACCTGCATGGCGCGAAGCTTATGCTGGCGGATGGACCCGATGCGAAGCTGACGCCGCAAGCCATAGCAGCGGTGATCGATCCGATCCGCGCCGACGTCCACCAAGTGCAGCCGCATGCGATCTCGATCACGCAGGCCAGCGAATATGGCTGCGTCTATCGGCCTGCGGAGATCGATTCGCTGGCGGCATTCGCCCAAGAGCGGGGCCTTCGCCTGCACATGGACGGGGCGCGTTTCGGCAATGCCGTCGCGCATCTGGGCTGCACCCCCGGCGAGGTGACGCGCGGCGTCGATGCCTTGAGCTTCGGCTTCGTCAAGAACGGAGGGCTGGGCGCGGAGGCGATCGTGTTCTTCGATCCCGCGCTGGCCGATGTCGCGCGCTATCGGCGCAAGCGGGCAGGGCACCTGCAATCGAAGGGGCGCTTCCTCGCCGCGCAGATCATGGCGATGCTGGAGGGTGACTTGTGGCTGCACAACGCCCGCGCCGCCAACGCCGCCGCGGCGCAGATCGCCGCCGCCGCCGCCGGTCGGCTGCTCCATCCTGTGGAGGCCAACGAGGTGTTCCTCACTCTCTCGGCTCGGGAAAGCGCGCAATTGCGGGCGCAGGGCTTCTCGTTCTACGACTGGGGCGTGGATGGCGCGCGCCTCGTCACCTCCTGGAATGCGGATGAGGGCCACGTCAGCGCGCTGACCCAGGCGATCGCCGCGCTATGACCGCGATGGCAGAGGGGCATCCGCCCCCACACGCGCTGCTGCGGCCCGGCATCGCGATCCCGTTCCTGATCGTGGCGCTGATCTGGGGATCGACGTGGTTCGTGATCCTGGGCCAGAATGACGCCGCCCCGGCCAGCTGGTCGATCACTTGGCGGTTCCTGATCGCGACTCCGGCGATGTTCGCGGTGGCGGCGGCGATGCGGCGGCCGCTGCGGCTGAACGCAGCGGGCCATCGTCTGGCGGTGCTGGTGGGTGTCACCCAGTTCTGCGGCAATTACAACTTCGTCTATCGCGCGGAGGAGTACCTGACGTCCGGCATCGTCGCGGTGATGATCGGGCTGCTGCTGGTGCCCAATACGATCCTGGCCCGCGTGGTGCTGGGCCAGGTCATCACGCGCCGCTTCGCCATCGGCAGCGCCATCGCCATCGCCGGCATCGGCCTTTTGCTGCTGCACGAGGCGCGGATGGCACCGCTGGGCGGTCAGGTCTGGCTGGGCGTGCTGCTGGCGCTCGCCGCGATGCTGTGCGCCTCGATCTCCAACGTCATGCAGGCGAACGAGACGGGCAAGAGCCTGCCTACCGTCAGCCTGCTGGCCTGGGCGATGCTGTATGGCACGGCTTGCGACGCGGTGCTGGCCTGGCTTATCGCCGGGCCGCCGGTCCTGCCGACGAGCGCGGCCTACTGGTGGGGCACGGCCTATCTGGCGATCGCGGGGTCCGTGGTGACGTTCCCGATGTATTACACGCTGATCCGCCAGATCGGCGCCGGCCGCGCGTCCTACAACGGCGTGGTAGTGATCGTGATCGCGATGCTGATCTCCACCCTGTTCGAAAGCTATCGCTGGTCGCTGCTGGCCGGGATCGGCGCACTGCTGGCGCTGGCGGGGCTGGTGGTGGCGCTCAGGGCGCGCAAGCCGCTCACATAGTCGCGATAGCGCGGCTGCCAGCCCAGCACGCGCTTGGCCTTGCCGTTGGCGACGCGGCGGTTCTCGGCATAGAAGCCCCGCGCCATGGGGGAGAGGCGCGCTTCCTCCAGCGTCATCAGCGGGGGCGGGGCGATCCCGAGCAGGCGGCAGGCTTCCTCCACCAAAGCATTTTGGTTGCAGGGCAAGTCGTCCGAGAGGTTGTAGGCCCCCGCAGGCGCATCCAGGCCCGCCACCACGCCGGCGGCGATATCCTCTACATGCGCGCGGCTGAAGACCTGGCCGGCGATCTTGAGACGATGAGCGCGCCCTTCGGCGATGCGGTCGAACACGCTGCGGCCCGGGCCGTAGATGCCGGGCAGGCGAAAGACGCGCGCGCCCCGCGCCAGCCACGCGGCGTCCGCCTGCACCCGTGCCGTGCGGCGGCCACCGCCGGTAGGAGCGCTTTCGTCCACCCAGGCGCCGCCGGTATCGCCGTAGACACCGGTGGAAGAGAGGTAAGACAGCTTCGCGCTTGCCAATGCATCGCCGTAACGGTCCAGCACCGGGTCCAGCCCTTCGCCGCCCGGCGGCACGGAGGATAGCACATGGTCGCTATCGGCCAGTGCCAGGCGCACGTTGCCCTCATCCTCGAACGAGAGCGTGCCCGCGCTGCCGGTGGAGACGATCTCCCACCCCAGCGGTCGCAGGGCCCTGGCGATGAAGCCGGCGGTATAGCCGAAGCCGAAGATGAATATGCGGGGCATGGCGCCGGTCATGGCCTCCGGGCCGGGCCAGGGCAAGGCGGTTTGCTTTGGGTGGCCGTTCGGAGAATTGGGTTCGCGCAGAGCTCGCAGAGGCGCCGAGACAGGAAAAATGGCTGTTCGGCGAAGCCGCTTTTGACTCAAGAGTGACTTATGCTTTGGTGGCGGAGGAAGAGGAAACAGCCTGCGGCGCTGCGCGACTCTTTCTCTGCGCCTCGGCGATCTCTGCGCGAACTCAATACTTTCTGACGCTGCCTCGAGATACGAATCAGCCACGCTGGCAATCGCCTCCCGATGGCTTAAATACCGCCGTATGGACATCGCCAGCAGACCCTCCGAAACGCCCGAAAACCCCCAGACGGCCGATGCCGCGCCCCCGCCGCAGGCACCGCTCATCATCCGGCGCGAGGATTACCTGCCGCCCGCATGGCTGGTACCCGAGATCGCGCTGGACTTCGCGTTGGGTCTTGACGCGACTCATGTCACCGCGAAGCTGAACGTCCGGCGCAACCCGGACGGCAACGGCGCCGGTATCTTGCGGCTCAATGGCGATCAGCTCGCCCCGGTGGCAGTGCGAATCGATGGCCAGGCAGTGGACGACTGGCGCTTGGACGGCCCCGACCTGCTGCTCGACTTGCCCGGCGAAGCGCATCAGGTGACGATCGAAACGCAGCTGAACCCGGCGGCCAACAGCCAGCTGATGGGGCTCTATGCCTCGCACGGCATGTTGTGCACCCAGTGCGAGGCAGAGGGCTTTCGCCGCATCACCTTCTTCCCCGATCGCCCGGACGTGCTCTCCACCTACCGTGTGCGGATGAGCGGCGACAAGGCGGCCTTCCCGATCCTGCTGTCCAACGGCAATTGCGAGGCGACCGGCGAAGGTCCGGACGGCACCCACTGGGCCGAGTGGTACGATCCCTGGCCCAAGCCCTGCTACCTTTTCGCGCTGGTGGCGGGCGATCTTGTGGCCAACCACGATAGCTTCACCACTCGCTCGGGCCGCGAAGTCGCGCTCAATATCTGGGTGCGCAAGGGCGACGAGGGCCGCACGCAGCACGCGATGGATTCGCTCAAGCACTCGTTCCGCTGGGATGAGGAAGCGTTCGGGCGCGAGTATGACCTCGATTTGTTCAACGTCGTCGCCGTGTCCGATTTCAACATGGGCGCGATGGAGAACAAGGGGCTCAACGTCTTCAACACGCGCTATGTGCTGGCTGACCCGGACACCGCCACCGACGGCGACTATGACGCGATCGAGGGCGTGATCGGGCACGAGTATTTCCACAACTGGTCCGGCAACCGCGTGACCTGTCGTGACTGGTTCCAGCTCAGCTTGAAGGAAGGCTTCACCGTCCTGCGTGACCAGATGTTCAGCGCCGACATGGGCAGCCCGGCGGTGAAGCGGATCGAGGATGTGCGCGTGCTGCGCGCGGCGCAGTTCCCGGAGGATTCCGGTCCGCTGGCCCATCCCATCCGCCCCGATTCCTATCAGGAAATCAGCAACTTCTACACCGCGACGGTCTATAACAAGGGCGCCGAGGTGATCCGCATGATGCGCACCATGGCGGGCCCGGAGCGATTCCGCGCCGGCACCGACCTCTACTTTGATCGGCACGATGGCGAGGCTGCCACGTGCGAGGATTTCGTTAAGGCGATCGAGGATGGCGCCAAGCTGGACCTCACCCAGTTCCGGCGTTGGTATTCGCAGGCTGGCACGCCGCAAGTCAGCATCGTCGCCGATCATCGGGATGACACGCTCGTTTTGAATATGACGCAGGTAGTGCCGGCCACCCCCAATCATGGCGGCGAGGGCCAGCCTGAGAAGCAGCCGGTGCCGATCCCGCTCAAGCTCGCCTTATTCGACCGGGAGACCGGCACGCACCAGGGCGAACAGCTGATCGTGCTGGACCAGGCCGAGCAGCGCTTCGTCTTCGAGGGGCATTCGCGCCCGCCGATCGTTTCGATCAACCGTGGCTTCTCCGCCCCGGTCGCCATCGAATTTGAGCGCCCGGCCAAGGATCTGGTGTTCCTGGCGGCCAAGGATGACGATGCCTTCGCCCGGTACGAGGCGATGCAGAGCCTGGTCGTGCGCCACTTGATCGCGGTTGTCAGCGGCTACCTAGACGAACGGGCCAGGAATGCAGAGCGTGGTGCGATCGCGGAGGCGTTCGGGGCAGTGCTGTTCGACCAGACGTTGGACGATCTGATGCGCGGCGAACTGCTGATCCTGCCGGCGGAAGGCTATCTGGCCGAGCAGTTCCTGGTCGCCGATCCCGCCGCCATCCATGCCGAGCGCGAGGCGCTGAAGGCGTGGCTGGGCGATGCGATGAAGGACGATTGGCAGGACCTGCACGATCGGGTCAGTGCCGTGCCTTACTCCCGTGATGCCGCCGCGCGCGGTGCCCGCAAGTTGAAGACCCAGGCGCTGGCGTACCTGGCGGCCGGCGCGCCGGCAGAGGCGAAGACGCGTGCGATCGCGCAGTATCGCAAGGCCGACAACATGACCGACCGGCAGGGCGCGCTGATGGTGCTGGCCGGGCTGGACGGGGCGGAGCGTGAAGAAGCCCTGGCCGATTTCCACGCGCGCTATGCCGGAAACGCGCTTGTCATCGACAAGTGGTTCTCGTTGCAGGCGGGCTCGCTGCACCCCAAGGTGCTGGAGCATGTGCGCCAGCTGGCCGAGCATCCCGATTTCACGATGAACAATCCCAACCGGGTGCGTGCGCTCTACATGGCGTTCGCGGTGAACGCGAAGGGCTTCCACGCGGCGAGCGGGGAGGGGTACAAGATCATCGGGGACCTCATCCGCCGGCTCGATCCGATCAACCCGCAGACCGCCGCGCGCTTCGTGCCGTCGCTCGGCCGCTGGCGCCGGATCGAGCCCAAGCGCGCCGCGCAGATGCGGGCCGAGCTGGAGCGCATCGCCGCCGAACCCTCCCTGTCGCGCGACGTTCTGGAGCAGGTGACGAAAAGCCTTGGTTGATCCTGCTCCAACAGTCGAACCCGGCGCCGTCGAGGTCTTCCGTAGCGATCTGTTGGCAGACGTGCGGCATGGCTTTCTGGGCCGGCATGGCGGTGTCTCCCAAGGCGAGGTGGCTGGGCTGAACGTCGGGATCGGTTCGGGCGACAACCCTGCCCACGTCGCAGAGAATCGCCGCCGCGCGGTGGAGGCGATCGCGCCCGGCACAGGCCTGGTCACCGTCTATCAGGTGCATTCGCCGGACTGCGTGATCGTGGAAGAGCCTTGGCCCGATGATGCCCGCCCGCACGCCGATGCCATGGTAACTGACCGGCCGGGCCTT
>NZ_CAXYKL010000040.1:0-5256 GCF_964277725.1 uncultured Novosphingobium sp.
GACCTGCCTTCCAAGATGGGCTTCGTCATCGACGCCGGGGACGCTCCCGTCTTGCTGGATGAGCCGGGCGATTTTCGGATCGAGCGCGGCGAGTCTGGCGGCCTGATCCTGCGCGCGGCGGGACGGGAAAAGGGCGTGGAAGTCAGCGAAGCCGAGGCGATCGATCGCCTCATCGCCTTGGCTCACTGGTTTCACGACAGCGGCGGAGCGGCGGCGGGCCGCATGGTGCGCCATGATGCCCCCCTGCCGCCCTGGGCCCAGGGTGATGCCCGGCCCGCCCCACCCGCCGCGCGCGCTCAACCCGGCCCCGTCTGCGCCGGTTTCGCGTATGGCGTTCCCTTCAGCCAGATCGAAGCCGATCGCCTGGCCCACGCCGTAACCTCTGCCGGTGCCACGTCCCTGCGCCTCACCCCTTGGCGGCTGGTGATCCTCGAAGGCGGAAGCGCCGGCGAGCACCCCGGCCTGATCGCCGATCCCGCCGATCCGCTGCTGCGCGTGGAGGCCTGTCCCGGCGCGCCGTTCTGCCCGCAGGCCACCATCGCCACCCGAGACCTGGCTCGACAATTGGCCCCGCTGATGCAGGAGAGCCTGCACGTCTCCGGCTGCGCCAAAAGCTGTGCCTGCTCGCGCAAGACGGCATTGGTGCTGACTGGCCGAGAGGGTCGCTTCGACCTTTCGCGCAACGCCCGCGCCGGCGATCACGCGGACATTCCCGGCCTCCATCCCGATCACATTCCCGCACTTCTGGAAACCCGCTGATGCCCCACGCCTACGAGACTGATGGCGCCGCAATCTATCGCCATTCCTTCGCCACGATCCGCGCCGAGGCCGATCTTGCCCGCTTCTCACCCGAGGAAGAGCCGATCGCCGTTCGCATGATCCATGCCGCGGGGATGGTCGATCTGGCGCCGCACATCCGCTTCTCCGCAGGCTTCGCAGCCACCGCGCGCGCGGCCTTGGATGGCGGCGCGCCGATCCTGTGCGATGCGCGCATGGTTTCCGAAGGCATCACCCGCACGCGCCTGCCCGCCGCCAATCCGATCGTATGCACCCTGCACGACCCGCTAGTTCCGGATCTGGCACGGGCGATGGCGAACACCCGCTCCGCCGCCGCACTGGAACTGTGGCGGCCGCATCTGGCGGGAGCGGTCGTCGCCATCGGCAACGCGCCCACGGCTTTGTTCCACTTGATCAACATGCTGGAAGACCCCGCCTGCCCCCGCCCCGCCGCGATCATCGGCTGCCCGGTTGGTTTCGTGGGCGCGGTCGAATCGAAAGCGGCGCTCTGGCAGGAGCAGCCCGTGCCCTGCTGCATCGTCGAGGGACGGTTGGGCGGCAGCGCGATCACTGTCGCTGCGATCAATGCCGTTGGGAGCCGCGCGGAATGAACGTGCCGATCAAGCTGGGCACGATCCACGGCGTCGGCCTGGGGCCGGGGGCGCAGGACCTGCTGAGCGTCCGCGCCGATCGCTTGGTGCGCGGCACGCGTCATGTCGCCTACTTCCGCAAGGCTGGTCGGCCCGGCCAAGCCCGCCGCATCGCCGAGGGCATGCTGCGCGACGATGTGGTGGAAATTGCCATGGAATATCCGGTGACGACCGAGATCCCGCTGGCCGATCCCCGCTACAACGCCTCGCTCTCCGCCTTCTACGCCGAATGCACCGAGCGGCTGTCCGCCCTCGCCCTGGCCGGGGAGGACGTGGTGGTGCTGTGCGAGGGCGATCCGTTTTTCTACGGCTCGTTCATGCACTTACACTCCCGCCTGATGGATCGGGTACCGGTTCATGTCGTTCCCGGGATCACCGGGATGACCGGGGCCTGGACCGCCACCGGGATGCCCATCACCTGGGGTGATGACGTACTGACCGTCGCCATGGCCACCCTGCCCGAGGACGAGCTGATCCGCCGCATTCGCGACACGGATTCACTCGTCGTGATGAAGATCGGCCGCAACTTGCCAAAGCTGCGCCGCGCCGTGGCGGCGGCTGGGCGGGAGAAAGCGGCCTGGCTGGTGGAATACGCCGCGATGCCCGAGCAGCGCGTGATCCCGCTGACCGAGGCCACGGAAGTGACGCCCTACTTCTCGATCCTTTTGATCCACGGCCAGGGACGGCGGCCATGAGCGGCGGGTGGTTGGCAATCGCGGGGCTCGGGCCCGGGGACGATATGCTGGTGACGCCCGAAGTCAGCGCCGCGCTGGCCGAGGCGACGGACGTGATCGGCTACGTCCCCTACGTCGCCCGCGTTCCCGCGCGAGAGGGGCTGACCCTGCATCCGTCCGACAACCGGGTGGAGATCGATCGCGCGAACCTGGCCATCGACCTGGCCCGGAAGGGGCACCGGGTGGTCGTGGTGTCTTCGGGTGATCCCGGCGTTTTCGCGATGGCGGCTGCCGTGTTCGAAGCGCTGGAGCATGGCGATCCTGCCCGGCGCGATATCGACTTGCGCGTGCTGCCGGGGATCACCGCGATGCTGGCCGCCAGCGCCCGCGCCGGAGCGCCGCTGGGCCATGATTTCTGCGCGATCAATTTGTCGGACAACCTGAAGCCGTGGCCGGTGATTGAGCGGCGAGTGCGGCTGGCGGCGCAGGCGGACTTCGCCATGGCGTTCTACAACCCGCGATCCCGCTCCCGCCCGGAAGGCTTCGCGCGGGTGCTGGATATCTTGCGCGAGGAATGCGCGGACGATCGCCCGATCCTCTTCGCCCGCGCCGTCTCCACTCCGCAAGAGGAACTGCGCATCGTACCGCTGCCCCAAGCGCGCGCGGACATGGCGGACATGCGCACGATGGTGATCGTCGGGTCCAGCCAGACTCGGATCATACCGCGCCCAGGCGTCGCGACACCCTGGCTCTACACCCCGCGATCGCTGGCCTTGGTGCCGTGATGATTCAACCATTCGAGGACAGCGGCGGGATCGTGCACCTCGTGACGAGGCGCGATCGGCGGGCGCGTGATCATCAGCACCGGCACACCCAGTTCGCGCGCGGCGATCAGCTTGGCCTCGGCCCCGCCGCCGCCCGCGTTCTTGCAGACCACCCAATCGACGCCGTGCTCCTGCAACAACGCGCGATCACCCGCCACGCTGAACGGCCCGCGATCGACGATCAGCCCGTGATGGGGCAAAGGCGGTGGCGTCTCGGGCTTATCGACAAAGCGCAGGACGTAATGATGCTGCGGCTGCAAAGCGAACGCGCCGACATGCATCCGCCCCAGCGCCAGGAACACCCGGCGCGGCGGCCCCGCCAGCGCGTCAACCGCTCCGGCCAGATCGCTTACATGACTCCAGCGATCCCCAGGCTGAGCCTGCCAGGCTGGACGAGTCAGCGCCAACAAGGGCACGCCTGCCTCGGCGCTGGCGGCAATCGCGTTGGCACTGATCGTGGCCGCGAACGGGTGGGTCGCGTCCACCAGATGGGTGAAGCCCTGATCCCGCAGTGCTTGCGCAAGGCCGGTTGCTCCCCCGAAGCCGCCAACCCGCACCGGCACCGGCTGGCCTTGCGGGTTTCTGGTGCGCCCGGCGTAGCTGAGGATCGCAGGAAAGCGATGTTGCGCCAGCAACGTAGCCAGAGCGCTGGCCTCTGTCGTGCCGCCCAGGATGAGCACTTTGCGCATGGCTGAAACCGCTCCGGCTCCCTGGTTGACGATCGTCGGCATCGGCGAGGACGGCTGGGCCGGCTTGTCCGAACTGGCGCGACGGGCGCTTTCGTCCGCCGCGCACATCATCGGCCCGCCCCGCCATCTGGCGTTGCTGCCGCCGCTTACCGGCGCGGTGGAGGAATGGCCAGTGCCGTTCGCAGACGGCATTCCGTTGTTGCTGCGCCAGCGCGGTCACGCAACTGTGATGCTGGCGTCGGGCGATCCCTTCTGGTTCGGTGCGGGCAGCAGCGTGACCGGGGCGCTCCAAGCCGATGAGTGGACGGCCTTGCCCTCCCTCTCCACATTTTCGCTGGCAGCAGCGCGACTGGGGTGGGCTCTGCAGGATACAGTATGCCTGGGTCTGCACGCCGCGCCGCTATCCCGCCTGCGCCCGCACCTCGCCCTCGGACGCAAGGCACTAATCCTGCTGCGGGATGGCGCCGCTGTCTGCGATTTGGCTGCCTATCTCGATGTGGCCGGGTTCGGCGCTTCGACGCTGCACGTGATGGAGGCGCTGGGCGGCCCGCGCGAACGGCTGCGCGCGAGCATGGCAAGCGGCTTTGCGCTGGACGACATCCGCCATCCGGTCGCGGTGGCGCTGGACTGCGCCGGAGCGGGAGAAGCGATCCCTACCGCATCCGGCTTGGACGACAGCTGGTTTCAGTCGGACGGGCAATTGACCAAGCGCCCGGTGCGCGCCCTCACGCTCTCCGCCCTCGCGCCGCGCGCAGGCGATCTGCTGTGGGACATCGGCGCGGGTTCCGGCTCCATCGCGATCGAGTGGCTGCTGTCACATCCGGCCAACCGCGCCCTGGCGCTGGAAGCCGATACGGCCCGCGCCGCCAATGCCCGCGCCAACGCTCAGGCCTTGGGGGTCGATCGCCTGAAGGTGATCGAGGGACGCGCTCCGGATACCTTGCCGGAAGGATCTGCGCCCGACGCCGTATTCATCGGTGGCGGCTTGTCCCACGCTTTGCTGGAGGCGCTCTGGCCCCGCCTGCGCCCTGGAACGCGTCTTGTCGCGAACGCGGTCACGCTGGAGTCAGAAGCGCTGCTGACGCAGTGGCGGGCCGCCAAGGGCGGCGCGCTGCTACGGATCGAGCTGGCGGACGCCGCACCGATCGGCAATCGGCAGGGCTGGAAGTCACGCTATCCGGTGGTGCAGTGGAGCGTGACGGTATGATCGTCGCGGGGTTCGGCAGCCGTCATGCCGCGAGCGAGGCGTCGTTGCGATCGGCCCTGACGCTGGCGCAGCATGGGCTGCCTGCCGTAACCCATCTGGCCACGATCCCGGCCAAGGCAGTGGCGCTGCTGCCGCTGGCCCGGTCGCTGGGCCTGCCGATGATCGAGATCGACGCGGAAACGCTCAGCCAGGTGGACACCCTATCCTGTTCCGCAGCGAGCAAAGCCGCGCATGGCACCGGCAGCGTTGCCGAAGCGGTGGCGCTGGTCGCTGCCGGTGGTGGCGCGCAACTGCTGGCCAGCCGCCACATTTCCCCAGACCGGATGGCCACATGCGCCATCGCCCGAGGACCCCGAACATGACCGTGCATTTCATCGGCGCAGGCCCCGGCGCGCCGGACCTGCTGACGCTTCGCGGGCGGGACCTGATCGCCGC
>NZ_CAXYKL010000041.1:0-32269 GCF_964277725.1 uncultured Novosphingobium sp.
CGAGCGCACGGTCGACGTGTGGATCGGCCGATTGCGGCGCGCGCTGAAGGCGGCGGGCGCGGGCAATCCGCTGCGCACCGTGCGCTCGCTGGGGTATGTCTTCGACGAGATCTGAGCCGCGCAAGGGTGGGCTGGGTTCCGTTTGTAGAGCTGTATCGAGATACCTAACGGCAGCGCCTGCGTGTTTCGACTCCGATCGATACGAGCAGGTCAGGGGCCGTGCAACTTTTCTTGACATTGCGAACCATATCGGTTATACACCTCACCCGTCGGATCGATCGGAAGATTGACCGACACGGCGGGTGCGGGTGAACGAAGGCCTCGTTCTACACTTCCCGCGCCAAGCGGCCGGTGCTCAAGACGGGCGCCTGCACCGCGATGCAAGACTATAACCCGCCGGCACTAGCGCCGGAAATGGGGCCAGCGGGCTTTTGCGAGCTTTTCCCGTCGGTCGTCTTGCACATTGAAAGCCGAGCGTGTGGTCCTGCTTTCGCGTTCCCCCACTCGCCGGTCGCACAATGGAATGCCGAGCCAAGCCTGTCGCGCCAGGCCAGCGCCGGCCGCAACGTCCGCCGTCTGCTTGATATCCCCAGGCGTTATCCCGCGCTCGCCAGCGGGCGATCCATCGTGTCCGGTCCAAAAAAAGAGACCCGATCGCGCGAGGCGATCGGGTCTGCAGGTGCTGTTTGAAGGCGCGGGGATCGGCCTTCAGGGTGAACCTGATTTCTAGAACGTGATGCCCGCCGAAAGCGCGAACACACGCCCCACGTCGTAGGAGTTGATCTGGATGCGGTTGGTGCCGTTGTCCTGATACTCCTGGTGGCGCGTGCGCAGCAGGTTGCGGGCCTCGAACTTCAGCTCGACTTCCTTGCCGGCGACCTGGACGCCTTCGCGCAGGACCACGTCCAGCTGGACGCCCGGCTTTTCGATCACGTCGGGCAGCGGCTCGGTGCCGTTGAGGCCACGGCTGACCACGCGGTTGCTGGCGAAGCTGAGCAGGATCGTCTGCTGTGACAGGCGCTCGGTGTTCTCAAGCCCCAGCTGCAGATTGACCAGGTGGTCCGACTGCCCGGTCAACGGTGCACCGTTGCGGAAGAAGTCGGTCGCCGAAGTTGCCGCCGCCTGCGGATAGATGGCGACGGAATCCGCCGCGTTCACCTTCAGCTTGGAGTGCGAATAGGTATAGTTCGCGATCACCACACCGCGGCGGTTGCCGAACCAGCCGCCTTCGGCTCCCAGGTCGAAGTACTTTTGCAGCTCCAGTTCGGCGCCGTAGAGCTGGGCCTCCGGCGCGTTGGCGTAGCTGGTCACCAGATCGTCGGCGAGGACGAAGACGTAGCTTTCGATCGGGTTCTTGATCTTCTTATAGAAGCCCGAAACCGAAAGGCGCTGGTCGGTGGCGAAGTACCACTCGACACGGGCCTCGCCGTTGTACAGCTGGCTGTCGGTCAGCAGCGGGTTGCCCAGGTACTGGCGGTTGCTGTCCGGATCGAAGAACGGTTGATAGATCAGCTCGCGGAATTGCGGGCGGGCGATCGTCTTCGAGGCGCTGAGGCGCACCTGCACATCGGGCTCGACTTGATACGTCAACGTCGCGGCGGGCAGCCAGTACTGCTTGCGCAGCGCCGGCGAATCCGGAAGCGCGGTGGGCGTTGCGTAAACCTGCACCGCCTCCACCGACTGGCGCGCCTTTTCGAAGCGCACGCCGGCATCCAGGCTAAGGTCGTCCGTCACCTGCCAGTTCACCTTGGCGTAACCGGCATAGTTGCGCAGCTTTGCGCGGAACGCCGGGCTGCCCGTGTCGGTTTCGATCAGGTTGATGCCACCGACCGGCGTCGCCAGCGGACGGCCCGCGCTGTCGGTCGTCACGCCGTTGATCAGGCCGGGCGAGAGCAGCAGATCAGGCCGCAGCACGGCGGCGGCGGCGGGGAAGTTGTTCGAAGCGCGGAAGGTGAACTCACGCCGCGAACTGGTGCGCGCGGTATCGCTATAGACGCCGCCCACGGTGGCGGTCAGTTCCGGTGTCACCTTGTAAGAGATGTCGATCCCGCCGGACCACAGGTTCTCGTTCAGGTCCGAGAAGGCGACTTGCGCTTCGCCGCTGTTGCCGTTGAGGTTGTTGACGAAGAAGTTGCCGAACGGGTCGGACGCCACGTTGGTGCGCACATATTCGAAGCCGAATTCGTAAGGCGCTTCACGCTGCGAATTGGCGTAGCCACCGCGCAGGTCGATCGACAGTTCAGAAGTCGGCTTCAGCTCGGCCACGAACTGAGTGTCGATCAGCTGGCGTTCGTACCAGGCGGTGTCCTGCTGGTTGTAGTCCGCGGTGACGCTGTTGACGAAGCGTTTGCCCAGGCCAAGCCGCGTCTGCTTCACCGTGTCGCGGATGTAGAGGTTGGTCCAGCGGATCTTGTTGTTGCCGAATTCCGCCCCCAATCCGATCAGGCCGTTGGCGATGATGTGGTTGTCGGTGTTGACGCGGCGGAAGTCGGTGTTGAGCGACAAGTCCGAGCTGTTGGTGGTCTGCTGCGTGACTTCGCGGTTCTGCCACTTGTTGCTGAACCCGGCAGCCGCGATCACGCCGATGCGGCCATCGCCGATATCGAATGACGTGCCGCCCGTCAGCGAGACGGAATAGCCCGGCGGCAAGTCACGCACCCGCTGTGCGGTCGCCTTGCTGAAACGCACCAGATCGCTGCCGATGGTGCGGCCCAGGGCCTGGTCGGAGTTCACCAGCGCGCCGCTCTTGAAGTAGTCCTTCAGCGAATTGGGCAGGTCGCGGCTGCCATTGTCGAAACCGGTCCAGTCGGACTTGGAGCCGTAATAGCTGTACCCGGTCTGCCCGGTGGTTTCGGTATCGACGTTGCCGCCGCCCGAGATCGTCAGGAACGGCTCTTCGGGAACGGCCTTGGTGGTGAGGTTGATCACACCGCCGCCGAACTCGCCCGGGTAGTTCACCGAGTAGCTCTTCTGAACGAGCGACGAGGCGATCACCCCGGTGGGGAAGATATCCAGCGGCACCACGCGGCGCAGCGGCTCGGGGCTGGGAAGGGGGGACCCGTTCAGCAGCGCTAGCGAATAGCGATCGCCCAGGCCGCGCACATAGACCAGGCCGTTGCCCACGACCGAGAGGCCGGTGACACGGCCCAGGGCGCCGGCGATGTCGCCTTCGCCGGTCCGCGCGATCTCTTCGGCGGACAGGACGGAGATGACCTGGTTGGATGCCTTCACGACATTGCGTGAGCGGCGTCCGGTCACAACGATGTCACCACCCGGAACCGAGATTTCGGGGCCAGCCTGTTCGGCGTCGGCAGCGGCGGTGTTGCCCTCACCAGCGTCACCCTGATCCACGCCGTCCACCGGCGCGTCCGTGGTGGGCTTGCCCAGATCCGGGCCGCTGGGCGGCTGCTGCGGCCCCGAACTCGGGTCGCTTTGGGCCCAGGCCAGCGAAGGCGATACGAGCGCGGAGGTAACGATAAGTGCCCCCACCAGTCGCGACGTCAGTGACATCGACTTTTCCCCTAGATGCAAATGCAAGGACGGGGGCAGCCACGATGGCCGCCCCCGCTTTGAGTCAGGCGGTCCCGGCTCAGGTCGTGGGCAAGGAGGTACAATTGCCCGAGTTGCCGGTGCCGAAGTTGGCGAACGTGCTGTTGCAGGTCCAACCGGCGTACCAGGTGTCCGAAGCGTTGCGCACCGCGCCGATCCACGTCGTCGTGTCGAAGAACGCGGAGATCGTCTTCGGATCGGTGGCCTGCACGCCCGTCTCGTTGGTGCCGTTGGTGTAGCCGTTCAGCGTGCTGGTGAAGCCGTCGTTATTATTACGGCCAGTCACGTTGAAGAAGCCCGATACCTGCGAGGCGGAGTACGCGCCGGTGCCGATGAACTTCGTGGCGTTGCAGGTCATCACCACCGAGTAGGCATTGAGCGTTGCGGGCGTGGAACCCGAGCCGTTCATGCGGATGCACTCGTTGTTGGGCGTGGCGATGATGCCGTTGATCAGCGTCGTGTCAGAGTTGCCACGGAAAAGGCTGGCGGCCTGATCGTTGCTCTCGTTGTTGCTGCTGGTCTGCTTCTGGATCGCGGTGAAGTTCGCCACGTTCAGCTTGGTGCGCGGGGTGTCACCCTCGTTGCCGTTCGAGTCGATCTCGAACAAGGCGTCACCCAGGCCATCGCGCTGGATCATCAACGCGTACTGCACGTTCATCTGCGCGCCGGTGTCGACGTCGAGGCTATCATCGTCAGCGCCGATCGAGACATAGTACTTCATGTTCGGGCTGCCACCGAACCACTCGGTGCCATCGTCGGAACTGTTGAAGCTCATGATGTGGTCCAGCGTGGTGCCGGTGCCTACGCCTTCGCCGGTCAGCGATTGCAGCTCGATGTTGTTGCTCAGGATGAAGCCCGAGTAACGGATCTGGACGTAGCTCATGCGGCCGGCGCTATAGGCGTTGTCGGTGCCGCCAAAGCGTGCCGGGTTGGTCGAACCCTCGGTCTGGCGCTCGCAATTGCCCGAAGCGGTGGTGCCGGTGGTGCAATCGGTCACTGGAGCGCGGCCCATCAGGACGACGCCGCCCCACAGACCTTGCGAAGTGTCGGTGGTCTGGCCCAGCAGGTTGTCGCGGCTGGTGAAGATGATCGGCTGCGAAGCGGTGCCCACGGCGTTGATCTTGTTGCCGCGGTTCACGCCCAGCCAGGTGGCGCCGGGAGCCGCGATCACGATCACGCCGGGATCGATCGTCAGCGTGACGTTGGTGTCGGCCGTCAGGTTGGCCGAGGGGCAACCGACGGTCGAGGTGGCGAAGGGCGAACCGCTGGTAGGCGCGGTGAAGCCGCCATCACAGCCGACATCGACGCGGCCATCAAGCTGGTAGACCAGACCGGCCTGCTTGGTCAGCGTGATCGAACGATCGATCACGGCGGGGATCGTGCAGACGCGGTAGCTGCCGGTCGGACCCGAAAGAACGCCTGCGTCCTTCAGCTGCGTGGAGGCCGAGATGCCGGGGCAGCCCGAAGCAGCGACGACGCCGGTCGGCGTCGGCGTCGGGGTGGGCGAGGCGGAAGGCGTCGGGGCAGGATTGTTGACGACGACGTTGCCGCCGGTGCCGGGCGCAGCGATGTCGCTAGGGCCGCAGCCGGCGAGGGCGAGCGCGCTGCAGCCAACCAGCAGCAGGCCTGAAACTTTCTTCACGGTGTATCCCCCTTGGTGGACGAACACGGGGCGATTCCGCCGCCGCTGGAACGGCGTGTTAGGCGCGGGAAATGACGTTTTGTTGGCGGTGAGATGACACTTTTGTGTAAGTTGCTGACAATCGCATGACAGCGGCGTGATGACCGCTCAAACTCCCGTTCGAATCCCGCGGTTGTGGTCACGATCACAGGTCGATTGCAGTTTTATGACACTTGCGTCATTTTGTTGATGAGAGCCCAGGAAAGGCAGAAGCTGGCTCCGTCACAAAGAAAACGAACGGGAGACTTGCCATGTCACTGACCGCCATCATCATCTCCGCCGCACTGGCCCAAGGCGCGCCGGCCGCGATTGAAGCCGGCATGTCGGACGTTGCTTATGCTGAATTGTCGGCCGGGCAATCGGACGCTGCGGTGCGCAAGCTGGAGGGCGAGGCGAATACTTCGGATCCGGCGCTGCTGATCAATCTGGGCACGGCTTATGCGCGCCAGGGTTCGACCGATAAGGCGCTGGCCGCATTCCGCGCCGCGATTTCCAGCCCGGACCGTTATGACCTGGAACTGTCTGACGGCAGTTGGATGGATTCGCGCGAAGCCGCTCGCGCTGCCCTGGCAAAGCTGCAGCGCACCAGCGCCCAGGCCGCCCGCTGAATCGCTTGGCGCTGTATCTCGCTCGGGGCAGGTGCCCCGGGCGGAGGCATCATGCTTTGCGCGACGTGAGCGAACGCGGTTAAGTTTAGCGCGCCGCTACCCCTACGTATTTCAGTCACAGAGTTGTCATCATAAACGCGGTATCTGCGCATCCATGGAGGGCGCGGTGATTCGATACTCGCACATGATGACGCAGAAATTTTCCCGATGCGGCAAGGGTTTGGCGGCGGTTCTTGCCGCGCTCATCCCAACGCTGGCGCAGGCGCAAACCGTAGCTGTGCGCGATCCTGCAGGCAGTGGCCCGATCGTTGCGGCGCTGGGCTGGATGCAGGGCACGCTTCTTGGTAATGTGGCAACCGCGGTGGCCGTGATGGCCGTGGCTGCGGTGGGCTTCATGATGCTGACAGGCCGGATGAACTGGCGTTTCGGGGCGACCGTGATCATCGGTTGCTTCGTGCTGTTCGGCGCGGGCGCGATCGTTTCCGGCATCCAGGGCGCCGCGATGGGGCCGGGAGCCGGCTGATGGCGGCCCAAGGCTCTCTGGCCCGCTACACCGTTCATCGCGCGCTGACCCGGCCGCAGATGTTCGCGGGCGTGACCTACAGCTACTTCATCATAAACGCTGCGGTGACCACGGAAGTGTTCCTGATCACCAAGAGCTTCTGGGCGCTGCCCGCCGCCCTCGCCATGCACGGCGTCGGCTATATCGCCTGCCTGCGCGAGCCGCGGGTGTTCGACTTGTGGATCGCCAAAGTCAGCAAGTGCCCGCGCGTGCCCAACTGGGCGCGCTGGGGCTGCAACAGCTACGCGCCGTAAGGCGGGGGAATTACCGATGGCAAAGCCGAAACTTCCGCAGATCAAGACCCAGCTTTCGGGTTGGGGCAAGAAGGAAGCCATGGTGGGCGATCGTCTGCCCTACTTGGCGCTGGTGGACGAAAACGTCGTGCTGCTGCGCGATGGTTCGGTGATGCTGTCGCTGATGGTGCCCGGCTTTGCGTTCGAAACCGCGGACACCGATGAACTGAACGCCCACGCCGCCACGCGCGAAGTGCTGCTGCGCTCATCGCTGGATGCGCGCTTCGTGCTGTATCATCACGTGATCCGCCGCCGGGTGGAAATCGAGCTGGAAAGCCAGTTTTCCGATCCGCTGACCGCGCATATCGATGCGCGCTGGCGTGAGCGGACCAGTTCTGGGGCGCTGTTCGTCAACGACCAATTCGTGACGCTGGTGCGCCGTCCCGCGCGCGGCAAGGCGGGCTGGGCCGACAAGCTCTCGCGCATGATGAAGCGCTCCGGCGCTGGTCCAGTCGAGGCCGATGTCGCCGATGTCCGGGCGCTGCGTGCCGCGGCCAGCGCGATGACGGCTTCGCTGGGCGCGTACGGGGCCAGGCTGCTGGGCGATTATGACAGCCCCGCCGGTCGCTGCTCGGAAGTCTTGGAACTGCTCAGCGCGCTCTACAACGGTGAGATGCGGCCCGTGCGTCGTCCCGCCAATGAGGCGGACATCGGCCACATGCTGCCCTATCGCCGCGTCAACTTCGGCATGGATGCGCTGGAATTGCGCGGGGCAAACGGCGTCAGCTTCGGCTCGCTGGTCAGCTTGAAGGATTATCCGGACTCCACCGCCCCCGGCCTTACCGATC
Organism: uncultured Novosphingobium sp.; assembly: GCF_964277725.1. Taxonomy (NCBI): domain Bacteria; kingdom Pseudomonadati; phylum Pseudomonadota; class Alphaproteobacteria; order Sphingomonadales; family Sphingomonadaceae; genus Novosphingobium; species uncultured Novosphingobium sp. The sequence goes on from NZ_CAXYKL010000041.1 coordinate 7,482, forward strand.
CGCTGCTGCGCCTGCCGTGCGAGATGGTGCTGACGGAAACCTACGCCCCGTCCGACCGCCAGATCGCTCGCGAGCGTATCGACCTTGCCATCCGCCGCCTCAAGTCCGCAGACGAGGAAGCCATGGCCGAGCGGCGCGAGATGTCGAGCGCCCGCGATGCGCTGGGCACGGGTGCGGTGGGTTTTGGCGATCATCACTTGTCGGTGCTGGTGCGCGCGCCCAACCTCGATGTGCTGGACGAGGCGACCGCGTTGTGCGCCGCCGCACTGGCCGATGCCGGAGCCGTCGCCGTGCGTGAGGACGTCAACCTGGAACCCGCGTTCTGGGGGCAGATGCCGGGCAACGAGGGCTTCCTAGTGCGCCGTGCGCTGATCTCCAGCGCCAACATGGCCTGCTTTGGCTCTCTGCATGGTTTCGCCATGGGTCAGGCCAGCGGCAACCACTGGGGCGAGGCGGTGACGCTGCTTGCCACCACCAGCCAGACACCGTTCTTCTTCAACTTCCACCAGGGTGACCTGGGCAATTTCACCGTGATCGGCCCCTCGGGCTCGGGCAAGACGGTGGTGATGAACTTTCTGGCGGCGCAAGCGCAGAAGTACGATCCGCGCACCATCCTGTTCGACAAGGATCGCGGCGCGGAGGTATTCATTCGCGGCATCGGCGGCACTTACAGCCGCATCGCCTCGGGCCATCCGACCGGCTTCAACCCGCTGTCGCTGCCCGATACCGCCACCAACCGCGCTTTCCTGCGTGATTGGCTGGGCGTGCTGCTGGAGGCGCGCGGGCCGGAGGAGCTCAGCACCATCGCCGGCGCCGTCGACGCGGCGTATCACAACGATCCCTCGCTGCGGCGCTTGTCGCACTTCCGCGAATTGCTGGCCGGTTCGCGCCGTCCCGAGCCTGGTGACCTGGCCTCGCGCCTGGATGCCTGGCTGGTCGGCGGGGAGCATGGCTGGCTGTTCGACAATGCGACCGACCGCCTCGATCTGTCTGCCAAGAAGCTGGGCTTCGACATGACCGCGCTGCTGGAAAGCCCGCGCCTGCGCACGCCGACGATGATGTACCTGTTCCACCGGATCGAGGAACGTCTTGACGGGGAACCGACGATGATCCTGATCGACGAGGGTTGGAAAGCGCTCGACGACGAGGTATTCGCCGCCCGCATCCGCGACTGGTTGAAGACGCTGCGCAAGCGCAACGCGCTGGTGGGCTTCGCCACCCAGTCCGCGCGCGATGCGCTGGACAGCCGGATCGCGACGGCGCTGGTCGAACAGACCGTGACGATGCTGTTCATGCCCAACGCCCGCGCCCGGGCCGAGGACTATTGCGACGGCTTTGGCCTGTCAGAGCATGAGTTGGACGTGATCCGCACGCTGCCCGCGCATTCGCGCTGCTTCCTGATCCGTCAGTCGGACGCCTCCGTGGTGGTCCGCCTCGACCTTTCTGGCATGCCGGAAGTGCTGAGCGTCCTTTCGGGCCGTGAAAGCACCGTGCGCAAGCTGGATGCCTTGCGTGAGCGCTATGGTGACGCGCCGGAGAACTGGTACCCGCTGCTGACCGGCATGGAATGGCCGGCGGACGGCGATGAGCCCGCGCTCTGGACCGAGGCGGCCGAGTAAAATGGCCAGCTCCTGCGACCAACTGACCGAAGTCGCCTCGGCGGGTGTCGGCCCGGCGTTGCGGGCGGTGGACTGCATGGCGGGCGAGATGACCGCCGCCACTTTCGGCCGCCTGTTCGGCGCCAGCGGGGCGATGGCTCCGGTGCTGACGATCCTGCTGACGCTCTACATCGCCTTCTTCGCCTTTTCGCTGCTGACCGGGCGATCCAGCCTGGGCATTTCGGCGCTGACGCCGCGGATGTTGACGCTGGGCCTGGTGCTGACGTTCGCCACCAGCTGGATCGCCTATCAGGGCGTGATGTGGAACCTGGCAGTCGCCGGGCCGGACTGGATTGCCTCGGTCCTCACCGGATCGAGCGGATCGGCTACGCAGATCTTCGGCGATCGCATCGACCTGGTGTTCGGGGCAATCACCGAAACCGCCGGGCACGGGCAGGGTAGCGCAGCGGCTCAGGCTGGTGCTCAGGCTGCCGCCACCGCAGGCGCCTCAGGTCTGTTCACGCCCGAAAGCGTGATGTGGATGGGCGGCTTGTTGCTGATGCTGGGTACCGTGGGCGTGCTGCTGACGGCGCGCATCGCGCTGGCGCTGCTGATGGCGCTGGGCCCGATTTTCGTGGTGATGGCGCTGTTCTCCGGAACGCGTGGGCTGACTGCGGGCTGGCTGCGCGGCGTTGCGTTGACGGCGCTAACTCCGTTGTTCGTCGTGCTGGGTGGCAGCATCACTCTGGAGCTGCTGGTGCCGGTGGTGCGCGCGCTGTCTTCCAACCTAGTCGATATCGACGGACGGGCGGCAATGGCGCTGTTCCTGGTCGCGGCGGTGCACTGCGCGCTGATGACGATGATGCTGAAGGTGGCGGGCACGATCGCTTCGGGCTGGCAGGTCTTCGGACTTGGCCGCAGCGAGCGGGAAGACCGCGCCGAAAGCCGCGCGATTGCCGCGATGTCAGTTCCGGCGATGCAATCCGCGGGCACCTCGATCGCCCAGACGTCTTCGCCACGCCGCGCCGCATTGGCTGCTGCCGTCGGTAACCCGGTAGAGATGCAGCAACAGACGGGGGAGGGTGGCCGCTCGGGCGAGAGACGCACCGTCATCACGCAAGTGAGTGGCGGCGGGCTCGAACCGATAGGGGGCGGCGCATCCGCCTCACGCGCGAAGGGCATCGGCAGTCGCTTTCGCGCTTCGAACGATACCGCACGCGGCAACACGGCCCGTCCGGCAAAGGAGATGATACGATGATCCGCGGCCTGCTTCTTGCCGCCCCGCTGGCCCTCGCCGCTGCCTTGGCGCAGCCCGCCATGGCCGACGAGCGTCTGGTCCAGCATCCCTATGCGCCCAACGAAGTGGTTCGGATCGATGGCCGCCCCGGCGTCCAGGCCACGATCACGTTCGGCGAAGGCGAGGCGATCGAGAATGTTGCCGTGGGCGATAGCGCATCGTGGCAGATCACGCCCAACAAGCGCGCCGACGTGCTGTTCGTAAAGCCGCTGGAGGCCGCCGCGCGTACCAACATGACGGTCGTCACCGATCGCCACACCTACTTCTTCGATCTGGTCGCCTCGCCCAAGGCCAAGCCGGTCTATCTGCTGCGCTTCACTTACAAGGACGCGCCCAAGAAGGCGGAGCCGATGGTGGCCGCACTGACACCTGCCGAGCAATCGGTGCTGGGCGGCACGGTGGAGACGCCGGTCGATCCCGCCGCGCTGAACTTCGCGTTCCGCACCAAGGGCGATGCCCGCATCCTGCCCGCCCGCATGTATGACGATGGCAACGCCACCTATCTGCTGTGGGGCGAAAAGGCCGAAGTGCCCGCGATCCTGATCCAGAACGCCAAGGGAGAAGTGGGGCCGGTCAACTACTCGGTGCGCGGTCGCACGATCGTGGTGGAGGACGTGCCGCACGTCATCCTGCTGCGCTCCGGCAAGTCGCAGGCGACGATCGAGAACCAGCGTCCCGCCGCCCCTGCAGCGGGCACGCCATCCGCCGCGCCGAATGCCGGAGCCGCAACGCCGCCCGCCAGCCTTGCGCCCGCGTCCGCCGTGGTGGCCGCTGCCACCCCCGCTGCCTCGCCGATCCGGGAGAACTGATCCATGGCTCCGAACTCCGCCCTGCGTGAGCGCTTCAACAAAGACGACGCCCGCGATCCACGCGAAAGCGGTGGCGCGCAGGTTATCGACCTGGCCACCCGCAACGTCCTGCCCACCGTCAGCCAGCGCAAGAAGGGCGATGGCCTGGGTCTTGCCGCCGGTGTCGCGATCGTGGCGCTGCTGGGCGGTGTGACCTTGTGGTCGATGGACGCGGCGCGCAACGCCAAGCCGGAAGAAACCGTCGCCGCGCCCGTCGCCACAGCCCCCGTCGTCCCTGCCGCCGCGATCACGCCCGTGCCGCAGCCGACGATCGTTTCGCCCGGCGTAGCCCCGGCACCGCTGGCCGCTCCGGCTCCGCAGGCTGTCCTGTCCGCGCAACCGGGCGTGATGAGCAGTCCGCAGGGCAACCCGGCGGCCAGCCCGACCGTGGTCTTCGACGCGGCAGGCGCGCCGGCACAGGCCGGTGCCGATGGCAAGATCGACTTTAAGGGCGGCACCGCCAACGACGAATTCGCCTCCCGCCTCGGCGCGATGGGCGGGGGCAGCGCGTCCGCCAAGCGCAGCTTCGATCCCGCCACCACGGTGACGCAGGGCACGCTGATCCCGGCAGTGCTGGAAACCGCGATCGACACCGATGTGCCGGGTTTTGTGCGCGCGATCGTCAGCACCGAGGTGAAGAGCTTCGACGGGCGGACCGTGCTGGTCCCACGCTCGTCGCGCCTGATCGGCCAGTACAAGAGCGGCCTCTCCGCAGGGCAAAAGCGCGCCTATGTCATCTGGACGCGTTTGATCCGGCCCGATGGCGTATCGGTCGATCTCGGCTCCCCCGCGATCGCGTTCGGGGGTGAGACGGGCCTGGCGGGCAAGGTCAACAGCCACTTCTTCGAGCGGTTCGGCTCGGCGATGCTGCTTTCGGTGCTGGGCGGCTTGCCCAACCTGATCGGCAGCAACTCGTCGGTCGTCGTCGGCGGCGGCAGCACGGCTGCGTCCACCGCCGTGCAGCAGGGCGGGCAGGTCGGTCCTACCGTCCGGGTGCGGCAGGGCGAACCGATCCGCGTCTTCACCGCCAAGGATCTGGACTTTTCGAAGGTCAAGTGATCAGCATGGTCGCCGATGTCCACACTCTGCCCGCCCGCGCGTCCCTCGATATCAGGAGCGCCGAAGCCGTGACCTCTGCCGGTACGTCGTCGCGCAGCGTCTATCTTGACGCCTACCTCGCGCCGCTTCGCCCCTGGCTGGAGCGTGAGACGGTGACGGAAATCCTGGTCAATCGGCCGGGTGAGATCTGGGTGGAGGACGCGGCGGCAGGCGGCATGAGTCGGATCGAGCTGCCGGCGATGGACAACCAGTTGCTCCAGCGCCTGGCTGAGCAGGTCGCCCGGATCAGCCACCAGGGCATCAACCGCGAACACCCGCTGCTGTCCGCCACCTTGCCCGCGATTTCCGGGCAGACCGGAGCGCGTATCCAACTGGTCGGCCCACCGGCCACCCGCAGCAACTGGGCCATGGCGATTCGTCGGCACCGTCTGCTGGAGCTGCCGCTGGACGCCTACGATCGCGGGCCGATCTCGCTGCCGCCCGAAACGCCTGCGCCCGACCCGTTGGCGCAGCCGATCGCCTTCCTGCGCGATGCCATTCGCCGCCGCCGCACGATCCTGATCTCGGGCGGTACGTCCACCGGCAAGACCACCTTCCTCAACGCGATGCTGACCGAAATTCCTGAGCATGAGCGGGTGGTGCTGGTGGAGGATACCGCCGAGCTGCGCCTGCCCGGTGCCAATGGCGTCGGGCTGATCGCGGTGAAGGGGGAACTGGGCGAAGCCAAGGTTTCGGCCAACGATCTGCTGCAGGCCGCGCTGCGCCTGCGCCCCGATCGTATCGTGCTAGGAGAGTTGCGCGGTACCGAGACGGTTAGCTTTCTGCGGGCGATCAACACCGGCCACCCAGGCTCGTTCTCCACCGTTCACGCCAATTCGCCGCGCGGCGCGCTGGAGCAGATCGCGCTGATGAGCATGCAGACCGGCATCGGCCTTACTCGCAGCGAGACGCTGGAATATGCCGCTAGCGTGATCGACATCGTCGTCCAGCTTGACCGGCAGGACGGCAAACGCGGCATCTCCACTATCGCGGAGAGCCGCGCCCTCGTCGGTTAGTTGTCTCAACTAGGCACGCGATCAGGCGGGGACCGGGTTGGCGACTTCGCCCTCCATGCCCAGCCATTCCGCCAAGTGGCGCAAGTCCTTGGCGCCGGAGTTGTTGAACAGGGCTTGGACCGGCTCATCCAGCGAAAGCACCAGCTTCCCATCGGCCCGGCGCAGGGCCGTCTGGCGGAGCGCTTTCTCGGCGCATCCGGTCAGGCGGCGGCAGAGCCGGGTGGCAAGGCCCCAACCCACGGCAGTGCGCAAGTCGTCCGGGCCGGCAAGCCGCGCGAAAGTCGCGGGAACGTCGGTCAGGCCGGAATTGGCGAAAACGGTCATCGCCATCATCGCCCGGCCCCGAGCGTTCAGGCCTACCCAGCGCTTGCGCAGCGCCCAGGTCATGGCTTCTTCCGCCCGCAAGTTGGGTTCGGTGCGCATCGCCGCGAGCGCGAGCATGGTAGAGGCTAGGCGCAAGTCCTCATCCTCGGGCGCGGCCCGGCAGACATCGCGCGTCCAGTCCGCGATCTTGATGGCATGTGCGGGATCGACGGCGGCGGAACGCGCGAAGCCCGCGACGCCGGCTAGCATCGGGTTCTGCCGGCGCGTGGCCTCGTCCAGGCGGGCAAATACCAGGCCTTCGCGCAGGCCCCACGACGAAAATATGATCCGCGAGGGCGTGATCCGCTCCACCAACTGGCCCAGCAGCGCCGCCGCATCGGGCAGGCTGGCAAGGCGCGACGTGGAAATGCGCGGATCGGCCTTTTCAGGCTTGCTCTTCTCAAACTGGCGACAGATCCGCAGGGCGACATCGGGCATCAGTTCAAAATCGTGCGGATCGTCCAACGGCCAATCGAGATCGTGCATCGCCTGCAACGCCAGCGCCCGCCAGGAACCGCCGACGATATAGAGCGGGTGGCCGGTCACTGCGGAAAAGTCAGCCTTGGCCAGTCCATCGCGCACGAGACCGGCAAAGCGCACCGCACCGCCCGCGCGCAGTTCCGGCAGGCGCAAGGTGCCGAAAGGTAGGGTTATCCCGCCAGGCCGGACATCGCCGTCAATGGCGACCAGTTCTAGGCTACCACCGCCCAGATCGCCGACGATACCCTTCGCACCGGGAAACGCGGCGATCACGCCCGTGGCGCTGGCGCGTGCTTCCTCTTCGCCGGTCAGCAGCCGTGGGGAAAGGCCCAGGCGGCGCACGGCTTCCAGGAAGTCCGGACCGTTCGCGGCATCGCGACTGGCGGCAGTGGCCACGCAATCGACATCGTCGATGCCCAGCATTTCCAGCATGGCGGAAAAGCGGGCCAGCGCGGCCAGCGCGGTCTGCATCGACTTGGCAGACAGCAGCCCGTTCTTGCCCAGATCCTTGCCGAGCTTCGCGCTGACCTTTTCGTTCAGGATCACCACGGGCGCGCGAAGTGGACCGTTATAGACCACAAGCCGCACCGTGTTGGAGCCGATATCGATGATCGCGCGCTTGACGCTCGCGTTTTCGCCCAGTGGGCTTGTGCCGGTCATGATCGTTTTAGCGTTTCGTCTCAGCCCCGGTTCCGGAGCCTCGCTATCATATGTTGCCGCGCCGAAGCGACAGCTTCGGCACCTTTCGTCCACTGGCAAGTGAAGCGCCACGCCCGGAAATCGAAGGATTGGTCATGAAGTAGCTGTGCAGGTTGAACGCCTCGTCCTCATCCTCTCCCTCCTTGGCGCGATGATAGTCGCCATCCGCCTCCAGGAACCAGCTTTGTTCGGTGTCCAGCAGATTGGCGAGCATGACTTGGCCCAGCACCTGATCGTGGACCGTCTTGTTGCGCAGCGGCAGCAGCAGTTCCACGCGGCGATCGAGGTTGCGGCTCATGCCGTCGGCTGAGGTGATAAAGACCCGCGCCTTGCGACTGGGCAGTTCGCTGCCGTTGGCGAAGGCCCAGATTCGGGCGTGTTCCAGGAAGCGACCGATGATCGATTTGACCGTGATATTCTCACTCAGCCCTTCGATCCCCGGGCGCAGGCAGCAGATGCCGCGGATGACCAGAAGAATTTCAACGCCCGCGCTGCTGGCGACGTAGAGTCGGTCGATCAGATCGGGATCGGTCAGAGAATTCATCTTGGCCCAGATCGTCGCGGGCTTGCCGGCCTGCGCGTTGGCGATCTCCGCATCGATGCACTGGTACAGCGTGGGCCGCAGGCTGATGGGTGAGATCGATAGCAGCTCGGTGTGCTTGGGCTCGATATAGCCGGTGATGAAATTGAACAGCTTGCCCACGTCACGGCCCGCCTCGGGCGCGGCGGTGAAGTACGACAAGTCGGTGTAGATGCGCGCCGTCACCGGGTGATAGTTGCCGGTGCCGAAGTGGCAGTAAGTGCGATAGCCATCGCCTTCGCGGCGCACCACCATCGAAACCTTGGCGTGGGTCTTCCAGTCGACGAAACCATAGATCACCTGCACGCCGGCGCGTTCGAGCTGGCTGGCCCAGAGCAGGTTCTGCTCCTCATCGAAGCGGGCCTTCAGCTCGACCACGGCGGTGACGGACTTGCCCGCCTCGGCCGCAGCGATCAGCGCGGCGATGATCGCGGACTGTTTGCCCGCACGATAAAGCGTCTGCTTGATCGCGATCACATCAGGATCACGCGCGGCTTGCTTCAGGAAATCGATCACCACTTCGAAGCTTTCGAAGGGATGCTGGATGACGATGCCCTTTTCGCGGATCGCGGCAAAGCAATCGCCGTCATGCTCCAGGATACGCTCCGGGTAACGCGGCGAATATGGCTCGAACTTCAGCTCAGGCCGGTCTTCTTCGACGATGCCGGAAAGGCCAGCCATGCCGATCAGCCCGCCGGTCTTGATGATCAGCGCCTTGTCTAGACCCAGCTGCGCCCGCAGCAGTTCTTCGGCGGCGGGATTGAACCGACCCTGCAGCTGCAGGACGATGACCATGCCACGTCGCCGCCGCTGGATCGCGGTGCGGTAATATCGAACCAGATCCTCGGCATCTTCCTCGATCTCTATGTCGCTGTCACGCAGAACGCGGAACACGCCGTGGCCGTTGACCTTGAAGCCCGGGAAAATCTCTTCCGCGTGGCGGCAGATCAGGTCCTCGATCGACATGTAGATCGCATCAGGCCCCGGTATCCGCACGAAGCGGGGCAGGGCCTGGGGGATCAGGATCATCTCCATCACTGCGGTATTGTCCGCGGCGCGGGTGAGCGAGAACATCACGCCGATGCCGGTGTTGGCGACGAAGGGGAAGGGGTGCGCAGGGTCAATCGCCTGTGGGGTGATCACCGGCATGATATGGCCGAGGAAATAGTCCTTCAGCCAGCGATCGTTGGCGGCGCTCACGCGCTCTTCGCCGACGACGCGGATGCCGCATTCGGCCAGCTCGTCCTTCAAGGACCGCCAGATGGCCTGTTGGGTCGCCTCGATTTCGAGGATGCGTTCGTGGACGGCGGACAGCTGCTGCGTGGGCGTCATCCCGTCGATCGAGATCTCATCGATCGAGCGGCGAATCTGGCCGGCCAGCCCGGCGACGCGCACCGTCATGAATTCGTCGAGGTTGCTGCCCGAGATGGACAGGAAGCGCAGCCGCTCCAGCAGCGGATAATGCGGGTTCTCCGCCTCGGCCAAGACGCGCTGGTTGAAGGTAAGCCAGCTCAGTTCGCGGTTGAAGAACCGCGCCGGGGACTGCGTGATATCGGGCTCAGAGGCGGGGGTGATGGCGGCCATGGTGGCAACCGGGTTCGACGTTTCGCGCGCTTCGAGCATGGGTTTCCGTATCAGCCAGACGTCAGCAGGTTATCGAATATCAAACATGGCTCGTCAAAGCGCGCAACCTCTTGTCATAAAATGCCTGGCGGCGAGTAGCGCGCGGCGGCCGGATCGAAAGACCGCCGCGCTGCTGAATCAGGCGATGGCCGGCAGTTTGTCCAGATGCTTGTCCAGCGTGATCGGATATTCGCGCACGCGCACGCCGGTGGCATTATACACCGCGTTGGCGATCGCGGCGGCGGACCCGCAGATGCCCAGTTCGCCCACGCCCTTCGCCTTCATCGGCGAAACCTTGTCGTCCACCTCGTCGAGGAAGACCACTTCCTGATGCGGGATGTCGGCGTGGACGGGCACTTCGTATCCGGCCAGATCGTGGTTGATGAACAGGCCAAAGCGCTTGTCCACCGCCAGCTCCTCCATGAGCGCCGCGCCGACGCCCATCGTCATCGCGCCGATCACCTGGCTGCGGGCGGTCTGCGGGTTGAGGATGCGGCCTGCCGCACACACGGCCAGCATCCGCCGCACCCGCACTTCGCCGGTGTAGGCATCCACAGCCACTTCGGCAAAGTGCGCGCCGAAGGTGGACTGCTGATACTTCTTGCTGATCTCACCCCATTCCATGCCGTCCTCGACGACGATCTCACCCCCCTTGGCAGCATCGGCCAGTGCGAAAGACTGGTTGCCGCTGCGGACTTGGCCATCGGCAAAATCGATGTTGGCGGGATCGAGGCCGAGGCGCTGAGCGATGGTGCCGCGCAGCTTCTCGCACGCGGCATAGACGCCGGAGGTTGAGCTGTTCGCGCCCCACTGGCCGCCCGAGCCTGCCGAAACGGGAAAGCTGGAATCGCCCAGCTTCACCGCGACTCGATCGAGCGGAAGGCCCAGCATTTCCGCCGCCGTCTGGGCGATGATCGTGTAGCTGCCGGTGCCGATATCGGTCATGTCGGTTTCAACCGTCACCTTGCCGTCGGTGCCCAGGAGCACGCGGGCGGAGGACTTCTGGTTCATGTTGTTGCGGAACGCGGAGGCCACGCCATAGCCGACCAGCCACTGGCCATCGCGGCGAGAGGCCGGCGTCGTGGGCCGATCATTCCAGCCAAAGCGCTGCGCGCCTTCTTGCAGGCACTTCACCAGGCTGCGCTGCGAGAACGCCTGTTCGGGCTTTTCGGGGTTCACCTGTGTGTCGTTGACGATGCGCAGTTGCACCGGGTCCATCCCCAGCTTCTCCGCCAATTCGTCCATCGCGGCTTCCAAGGCCATCATGCCGCTGGCTTCGCCGGGCGCGCGCATGGCGTTGGATTCCGGCAGATTGAGGATGGCAAGCCGCGTCTGCGTCATCCGGTTGGCCCCGGCGTAAAGCAGTTTCGTCTGCGCCACAGCCGCGTCCGCTTCACCGGACGGCAGATCGCCCGACCATGCTTCGTGACCGATGGCAACCAGCTTGCCCTTGCGATCCGCGCCCAGGCGCAGTCGCTGGATCGTGGCGGGGCGATGCGTGGCGTTGTTCATTATCAAGGGGCGCTGCAGCGAGACCTTGACCGGACGGCCGCCCAGCGCCTTGCTGGCGAGCGAGGCTGCGATGGCATCGGCGCGCAGGAACAGCTTTCCGCCGAAACCGCCGCCGATATAGGGCGAAATCAGCCGGACCTTTTCGGGCGGTATAGCCAGCGTCTTGGCTAAGTCCTGCTTGCCCCAGTTGATCATCTGGTTCGATGTCCACAGAGTCAGCGCATCGCCCTGCCAGGCGGCGATGGTGGCATGAGGCTCCATCATCGCGTGGCTTTCGTCCGGCGTGGTATAGGTGACATCGACCTGAACCGGCGCCTTGCCGAACGCCGCGTCGAAATCGCCGAACTTGCTGTCCTTGGTGCCTTGATCGGGCTGGGCGGAGCCTTTGCCGGCGGCCAGATCGAACTGGCCGTCCGTTCGTTCATATCGGGCGTCGATCAGGGCGGCGGCGTGCCGCGCCTGCTCGAAGCTCTCGGCCACCACGATGGCGACGGCTTGGTGATAATGCTCCACCTCGCCATCGGCCAGCAACTTGGCCGTATTGCGGCTGCCCTTGCCGGGTAGCTTGGTGTCCGCCGCCGTCAGCACCTTGAGCACGCCGGGGGCGCTCTTGGCGCGGGCCGTGTCGATCGAGGCGATGCGGCCCTTGGCGATCGCCGCGCCCAGCACCCAGGCGTAGGCGGGCTTGGCGGGCAGGTCCCACTGCTCATAGGCGTAAGTCGCGAGGCCCGAAGTCTTGAGCGGACCATCGATGCGCGGCGTTGCGCGCCCGATGACGGTGCCCTTGTCGATCGGGTTCTGGCCTGCGGGTTGTTCGAATTTCATCATGCCTTGGCCTCCGCCAGCGCCGCGGCGATCGTGCGCTCTACCAGGGGAATCTTGAACGCGTTGTCCGGACGGGTCTTGGCTCCGGCCAGGAGCTGCCCGGCGGCGGCCTTGGCGCCATTGACCAGCCCGGCGTCCGCCGCTGCAACCCGCCAGGGCTTATGGGCAACGCCGCCCACCGCTATGGCGCCGCTGCCGTCCTCCTGCACCACGGCCGCGACCGAGATGAGGGCGAAGGCATAAGACGCCCGGTCCCGAACCTTGCGATAGATATGACGGCCACCGACAGGCGCGGGCAGGGTGACGGCGGTGATGAACTCACCCGGCACCAGCGCCGTTTCCACCTGCGGGGTGTCACCGGGCAGGCGATGGAAATCGGCGATCGGGATGGAGCGTTTCGCGCCCTTGGGATCGATCGTCTCCACTTGCGCATCCAGCACCCGCATGGCGACGGCCATGTCGCTGGGGTGAGTGGCGATGCACGCGTCGCTGGTGCCGATGACCGCCAGTTGCCGCGAATAGCCGCCCAGCGCGCCACAGCCCGAACCCGGCTTGCGCTTGTTGCACGGCAGATTGGTATCGTAGAAATAGGGGCAGCGGGTGCGCTGAAGCAGGTTGCCCGCCGTGGTCGCCTTGTTGCGCAATTGTCCGGAGGCACCGGCCAGCAGCGCGCGGGACAGCACGCCGTAATCCTTGCGCACGCGCTGGTCTGCGGCGAGATCGGTGTTGAGAACCAATGCCCCGATCCTGAGACCGCCGTCCGCTTCCTCGATCTTGTCGAGGCCCAGATCATTAACGTCGATCAGGTGCGTGGGCGTTTCGATCTGCAGCTTCATCAGATCGAGGAGGTTGGTGCCGCCAGCGATGAACTTGGCCCCCGGCTTGGCTGCGGCCTTTGCGGCAGCCTCATGCGGTGACTTGGCGCGCTCGTAAGTAAAGGGCTTCATGCCTTGATCCCCGCGACTTCGGCCATGGCCTCCGCGATGTTGGAATAAGCGCCGCAGCGGCAGATGTTGCCGCTCATCCGCTCGCGCATCTCCTCGACCGAGATGGGCGGCCCGGCGGCGATGTCCTGGGTGACGTGACTGGGGACACCGGCGCGGATTTCCTCCAGCACCGAGACGGCGGAGCAGATCTGGCCCGGCGTGCAATAGCCGCACTGATAGCCGTCATGCTTGACGAATGCCGCCTGCATCGGGTGCAGATTATCAGGCGAGCCCAGGCCCTCGATCGTGGTGACTTCATCGCCCTCATGCATCACCGCCAGGCTCAGGCATGAGTTGATCCGCCTGCCGTTGACGATCACGGTGCAGGCGCCGCACTGGCCATGGTCGCAGCCCTTCTTGCTACCGGTCAGGTGTAGGTGCTCGCGCAGCGCGTCCAGCAGGGTGGTGCGGGTATCTAGCTCCAGGTTCTGGCCCTTGCCATTCACCTTGAAGGAGACTTTCGCGCGGGGCGGGGCAGCCTCAGCCAGCGGCGCGGCTGTGGCGGCGCCGATCGCGCCCCCGCTGGAGGCGATGGCGGCGCCGGCAGCGCTTGTCTTGAGCACGTCGCGACGCGACGCGTGGGGTAGGCTGGAATGATTCATCCGGGTGCGACCTTCGGGTGATGCAGGATCAAGCGTCCAGTGTCGTAGACGCAACTATCCTGTGTCAACGGTGCAATACCGTCTGCGTTCCCGTTAATCGTCTTGTTCCCCGGTCAATGGCCCTAAAGGTCGCATGACCGGGGGATGGCATTGGCCTTAACCGAGCTTGAGCACCCATTCGTGCGGATCGGGCGCCTCACCGCGCTGGATCGCCACCAGGCGGTTCTTGAGCTTTTGCGTCAACTGGCCCGGTCCGCCTGAGCCGATCGTGAATTCACCCGAGCGCGAGGCGACCTTGCCCACCGGAGTCACGACGGCGGCGGTACCGCATGCGAATACCTCGACCAGCTTGCCGGACTGCGCGTCATCACGCCACTGGTCGATGCTGTAGCGGCCTTCCTGCACGTTCAGCCCTTCGTCGCGCGCCAAAGTCAGCAGACTGTCGCGCGTGATGCCGGGCAGGATCGTGCCAGAGAGACGGGGCGTGAGCAGCGTGCCGTCATCGAACACGAAATAGAGGTTCATGCCCCCCAGTTCCTCAATCCACTTGTTCTCGACCGCATCGAGGAACACGACCTGATCGTGACCTTTCGCGATGGCCTCCGCCTGAGGGACGAGGCTGGCGGCGTAATTGCCGCCGCACTTGGCCGCTCCGGTGCCGCCGGGCGCGGCGCGGGTGTAATCCTCGCTCACCCAGATCGACACGGCCGGCGCGCCCGACTTGAAGTAGTTGCCCGCCGGGCTGGCGATGACGATGTACTTGTATTCCTTGGCCGGCCGCACGCCCAGAAACGCCTCGGAGGCGAACATGAAGGGGCGCAGATAGAGCGAACCACCCTCGACATCGGGCAGCCACTCCCGATCGGCTTCGACCAGGCGACGGACGGATTCGACGAACACCTCTTCAGGCAATGCCGGCATCGCCAGGCGCTCGGCCGACTTGTTGAAGCGGCGGGCGTTTTCGAAGGGGCGGAACAGCGCCACGCTGCCGTCGGGATGGCGATAGGCCTTCAGACCCTCGAAGATCTCCTGCGCGTAATGCAGCACGGCACAGGCCGGATCGAGCGCGATCGGCTGGCGCGGCCCGACCACGGCATCATGCCAGCCTTTTCCTTCCGACCACTCGATCGTCACCATGTGCTCGGAAAAAAGCGTGCCGAAGCCGGGGTTCGCCAATACCACGGCCCGATCCTCGGCGCTGACCGGCGCGGCGAGGGGAAGGGTCGTGAATTGGAGCGCGGGTTCGGCGAGAGTCGCCATGGCGGTGATCCTTGCAGTCTGGATATGATCCTACGTCGCTTGACGAAAATCGCGCGGAAGACAACCCCGATGTGCGTTCAGGCCGTTCGGACGCTGGTTCTCAGCCGATCGAGCAGGAAGTCGGCGCGCTCGTTTACGGGCAATCGGGGGAGCAGGATCGTGTCATAGGAGAGCGCGTGAAAGGCCGCCGTCAGGCGTTGATACTCCGCCTTCGCTTCCTCGAAACCGTGCCGGCGGTCGGCGTCGTGTTCATAGATCTCGGGCCAGGGCGGCGTCAGAAACACCTGCTGGTGGTATCGCGCCTTCGCGCCCAGAGAGTCGTCGAGGGGAATGCCCTTGGCGTCCATCAGCGCGGTGGCCGCGTCCACTTCGCCCCGATCGAAGAAAACCCAGCACCCCTGCGGCGCACGCGTTCGGTCTTGGGAGGCCAGCGCGAGCGCGCGGCGTGCAAATGCGCCAAGATCGATCCATGGCAAGGCGTCGCCGCCGCATGCGGTCTCCTGCGCCACGATCCGGCGGCCCGGTTCCTCGACCATCGCGAAACCGCGTCGTCGCAGTTCGGCCAGGAGCGTGGACTTCCCGCCGCCAGAGCACCCGGACAGCAAGACGTGACGATCAAAGCTCACTGCATTTTCCCGCGCTACTCAGCCCGGCTTCTAGCCAAGTGTCGATGACGAATATGAGAAGGGCCGCACCGATATCTCGGTACGGCCCTTCACATGGTCAGCGGCCGGAAAGTGCCGCCAGCGAAACCTTTATCGCTTACTCTCTAGAATTCAGCGATAATGCCTCGCGACGGAAAAAGCCGACCTCTCTGCTGAACCATGAGACATCGGATCACCTCCTTTCGCGCTGTTGAGCCATAGTCGCCGCGATGACGCGGCTGGGGCCGAAGAACCTTGCCGGATGTCCGTGCGAGCACCCTTCGTCCTTGCTCTATTTGTGGGATATCCCGCAGCGCACAACAAGACTTGTTTTGAAAAATTTTCCCGCCAAGATCAGCGGCTCGCGCAAGTTTTCCACATCCTGATCGTGGCACTTCAGCGGCAATCCTCCACCACACGGCTCACCTCGGTCCAACTCGGCACGTAGAGCGTGGGCAGGCCCGTGGTCTCGATCGCGAACCGGCCTTTGCTGAAGGCCATGGCGTCCAGCAAGTTGTCCCGCGCCGGGATGTCGATTCCCAGGGCGCCGCCTGCCGGAACGGCGGTGAACTGGCGCGTCTGGGTCTGGGTGATGACGCGCAGCACGGTCGCCCCGGAAGGTGCTCCGTCGCCGCGTTCCAAGCGGACCGTGCCGCGAGCGGGGTCGCAGCGCAGAACGAGGCGGCCGCCCGCGAATCGCGCCGTCGACTGCCCGCCCTGCTGCGTCCATTGCCAGTCGCCCGGTGTCGCGGGAAAGTCCGCCCAGCCTTTCGGAGCCGGTACCGCGTTGGAGGCAGGGCGGCTCGGCGCGCCTTGATACGAGGTCTGCGGACGCGCGGCGGTGCTCTGCGGCTGCGCCGGGATGACCCGGCTATCTGCGCAGGAAGCCACGGCGAGTGCGCCACAAACGAGGGTCGCGATGCGAAGCGTGTTTGCCTTCATTCCGGGGGTATGGAATGAGACGGCCCCCGCCACAACCCCGACCGATGCCGCCAAAGCCATGTCCGACCCGCACTCGCCCCGTTCCACCGCCCGTCCCGGTGAAAGACCCGCCAAACCGGCGAAAGTCCGGGTCGATCAGTTGCTGGTCGATCGCGGCCAGGTGGAAAGTCGCACCCGTGCGCAGGCGCTGGTGCTGGCCGGGCTGGTCTTTGCGGGTGAGAGCAAGATCGCCAAGCCCGGCCAGCAGATCGCCGCCGATGTGCCGCTGGAGGTACGTGGGCGTGATCATCCCTGGGTTTCGCGCGGAGGCATCAAGCTGGCCCATGCGATCCAGCACTTCGCCCTCGATCCCCAAGGCGCCATCGCGATGGACATCGGCAGCTCTACCGGAGGGTTCACCGATGTGCTGCTGACGAACGGCGCGGTGCGGGTCTTCGCTGTCGATTCCGGCACCAACCAGCTGGCCTGGAAGCTTCGGCAGGACCCACGCGTCACCGTGCTGGAGCAGACCAGCGCCCGTATCCTGACGTCCGACCTGATCGACGCTGCGTGTGACTGGGTGGTGTGTGACGCCAGCTTCATCGGGCTGGCCAAAGTGCTGGAAGTGCCGCTTCGCCTGGCTGCTCCGAAGTGTACTCTGGTGGCGCTGATAAAGCCGCAGTTCGAAGTCGGCCGGGGAGAAGTGGGCAAGGGCGGCGTAGTTCGCGATGCCGCCCTTCACGAACGGGTTTGTGGCGAAGTGCGCGACTGGCTGGAGCAGGTGGGCTGGACCGTTCGCGGCATCGTCGAGAGCCCGATCACGGGGCCCGAAGGCAATGTCGAGTTCCTGGTATGCGCAAATCGGGACACCTGAGGTTTTCCACGCATTCTTGCGCCGTTGCGATCTTGCCTTAACACCATGGCCAACACTGGCGATTCGCAAGGCACGGCAACGGATGAATTCCCTCGCTTCCACATGGCAGCTTCGTGCCGGCGTGATCCGCTGGGCGCTGGTCTGCGTGCCGGTGGTCCTGTTCCTGGGCATCCTGGCCGGCGCGCTTTCCGGTAGCGGGGCGGACCAGGCCTGGTTCGCGGCGCTGCGCAAGCCTGCGGGCTATCCACCCCCGGCCGCGTTCGGGCTGGTGTGGACCGTGCTTTACATCCTGATGGGCATCGCTCTTGCCATGATCCTTTCCGCCGTGGGCGCGCGGGGACGGCGGACGGCGGTAATCGCGTTCCTGGTGCAACTGGCGATCAACCTGGCATGGTCGCCCTTGTTCTTCGGCGCGCACCAGATGACATGGGCGCTCGTCTGCATCTTGGTGATGGACGTGGCGGTGGTGGCGACGATCGTGCTGTTTGCCCGTATCCGGCCGCTCGCCGCGTGGCTGCTAGTGCCCTATCTGGTGTGGATCTTGTTCGCCACGTACCTCAACTACGCCTTCCTGCGCGACAATCGCGAGATGGATGGCGTGAAGACGTCTGGCGCGATGGAGCGGATCGAGTTTTGATCCCTTGCGAAGGGCCACGTTTCCGCCCATCTAGCGCCCATGCAAAGCGAAAACCCCATCATCTCCGATTTCGTCAAGCTGATGAACAGCGCTGCCGGCACTCTGGCCGGTGTCGGCCGTGAGGCCAGAGATTCCGCCAAGGAACGCGTTCGTGAAATGCTGGGCGAGATGGACTTCGTCAGCCGTGAAGAGTTCGACACTGTGAAGGACCTGGCCGCCAAGGCGCGCGAAGAGGCCGAAGACCTCAAGCTGCGCGTGGCCGCCCTCGAAGCGAAGCTTTCCCAGCAAAGCTGATCGCCGATCTTCGGGTCGCTGCAACTTATTGCTTCCGTTGACGTTTTTAGGAGCGGAAGGCAGTGACCCATGTTTACGCAGCTTGATCCTACCATACCCCTGCATGTGCTTGAAAAAGGCGACGGCTACGCGATCGGCATGATCGACTATGGTCAGGAGCATAACCTGATATGGGTCACCGTGCTGAACGACAGCGGCGAAATCTGGTGCGCGCCCAACCCCTCCGTGCGGCTGGGTCGGAACTGGACGATGGGCCGGGCGCAGAACCCCGCTATCGATGCCGACCGCGCAAAGGCGGCGCAACCTTGCGCGGAATGCAAGGAAGTGGTCGGCTGATCGCAATGTCGGTCTGGTTGCGGGCGTGATCCGGGACAGCGCTTGCCCTTGGGCAGCGTGACCTCCACAGCAAGACCATGCAATTTCGCGGTCCTGCCATTGTCTGCGCCAATCACGCTCACGGGGAAAACGCCGTCATCGCGCGGCTGTTGACCCCCGACGCCGGGATGGTGGGGGCCTATGTCGCTGGCGGCCGCGGGCGTCATTTGCGGCCGGTGCTGCTGCCGGGCAATCTTGTGGAGGCCGAAGTCCGCTCCCGTGTCGAAAGCCAGCTGCCGTTCGCCCGGATCGAATTGCGCGAGAGCCGCGGGCCATGGTTGAGCGAGCCGCTGCCTGCCGGCGCCATCGCCTGGACCACCGCGCTCACCACTTCCGCCTTGCCGGAGCGTCAGCCGTTTCCGCGCCTGTTCGACGCGCTGAGTGCTTTGCTGACGGCCCTTTGCGTCGCGCCGTCCGCGTCGGGCTGGGCGGTGCCGCTGTTGTCCTACGAGGTGCTGCTGCTGCGCGAACTGGGCTACGGCGTCAGCGTCAAGCGGCCCGAGAAGGGCGATTGGCCGGCCTTCTTCGACGCTTTCGATCGTATCGGGCGTGAACTGGCGCGCTACCCGCTTGCCGATCTGCGCGCAGACGTTATGGCGGCGCGCGCACTCCTGCGCGAGCGTCTGGCGCGCATCCGGGAGGCGTGAGGGATTACGGTTATGAGCGCTGATGCGATGCGGATTGCGGTTTTCGCCGGAGACGGGATCGGCCCCGAAGTGACGGCCGAAGCGGTTCGCGTGTTGCAGGCGCTCGATCTGCCCGGCCTGGAGCTGGTCCAGGGTGATGTGGGCGGCGCGGCTTATCGCAAGCATGGCCACCCGCTGCCGCCTGAGACGCTGGAGATCGCCCGGTCATGCGGGGCGATCCTGTTCGGCGCGGTGGGCGATTTCTCGCTCGACCATCTGGAGCGGCGCCTGCGTCCCGAACAGGCGGTGTTGGGTCTGCGCAAGGAGTTGGGCCTGTTCGCCAACTTGCGCCCCGCCACCGTGTTCAAGGGCCTGGAAGATCTGACCACGCTGCGCCCCGAGGTCGCCGCCAAGATCGACCTGCTGATCGTGCGCGAACTCAATGGCGACGTCTATTTCGGCGAGAAAGGAACGCGCACCCTCGATGATGGCCGCCGCCAGGGCTGGGACATGATGTCCTACGCCGAAGACGAAGTGCGCCGCATCGCCCACACCGGGTTCAAGGCGGCGATGGGCCGGTCCAAGAAGCTGTGCTCGGTCGACAAGGCGAACGTTCTGGAAACCTCGCAGCTGTGGCGCGACGTGGTGATCGAAGTTGCGCGCGAATATCCCGAGGTCGAGCTGAGCCACATGTACGTGGACAATGCCGCGATGCAGCTGGTGAAGAACCCCGGCCAGTTCGACGTGATCGTCACCGGCAATCTGTTCGGCGATATCCTGTCCGATCAGGCCAGCATGTGCGTCGGCTCGATCGGCTTGCTCGCTTCGGCCAGCCTGGCTGAGGGCACCTACGGCCTCTACGAGCCGATCCATGGTTCCGCGCCCGACATCGCCGGGCAGGGCCTCGCCAATCCGATGGCCACGATTCTTTCCGCCGCGATGCTGCTGCGCCACAGCTTCGGGCTGGAAGACCAGGCCGCCCGGATCGAGGCCGCTGTCGGCAAGGCGCTGGCGCAAGGGGTGCGCGGGGGAGACCTTGGCGGCACCGATGGCACGCGCGCGATCGGCGATGCGGTTCTCGCGGCGCTTTGATGGGCAACTATCCGAGTTGCAAAGTAAATTGCACTAAAGCTTCTTTCAGGTTTACCATCTAGAGCCCGTGTCCATGAACATGCCCCGTCCCGATCTTGCGCAGGCCGTGCACGCCGCCGCCAAGCCGCTTGAGCTTGCGATCGTGCTGCCCACGTTCAATGAGCGCAAGAACCTGGAAACGCTGGTCGAAAGGCTGGACGCGGCGCTGCAGGGCATTGCCTGGGAAGCCATCGTCGTCGATGACAACAGCCCGGACGGGACCGCCGATACCGCGCGCGATATCTCGCTTCGCGATCCGCGCCTGCGAGTGATCCAGCGGATCGGGCGGCGCGGCCTGTCCTCCGCCGCGATCGAGGGGATGTGCGCCACCGCGGCCCCCGTCGTGGCGGTGATGGACGCCGATCACCAGCACGATCCCAAGCTGCTGCCGGGCATGCTCGCCGCGATCAAATCGGGCGAGTACGACCTCTCCTACGCCTCGCGCTTTTGCGAAGGCGCCAGCACGGAGGCGTGGAACCGCCCCGATCGCGTGAAAGCCTCCGGCTTCGCCAACAAGCTCGCCCGCAAGGTGACGGGGGTGCAGTTGTCCGACCCGATGAGCGGCTTTTTCATGCTGCGCACCGAAATCCTGCGGGCCGACGCTCACCGTTTGTCGGGCGTCGGCTTCAAGATTCTTCTAGACATTCTTGCCACCGTGGAGACGCCGTTGCGCGTAAAGGAATTCCCGCTCGACTTCGCCGCACGCGCGGAAGGGGAGAGCAAGCTGGATCGCACCGTCGTGTTTGAGTTCCTGGTGGGGCTGTACGACAAGTGGCTGGGCCGCATCATCCCGACCCGCTTCGCGCTGTTCGGCACGATCGGCGCGGTCGGCGTCGTGGTCCACATGGCGGTGCTGGGTGCGTTCCTCGCGCTGTTCGGCGGGTCCGCTCCCGGCTTGAAGGGGCAGTTGGTCGGGGCTTTCGAAGTGGGCCAGACGATCGCGGCGATCTGCGCGATGACGTTCAACTTCTTCCTGAACAACGCGCTGACTTATGCGGACAAGCGGCTGACCGGCTTCGTGCCGCTGATGCGCGGCTGGGCCAAGTTCGCGCTGACTTGCTCGGTCGGCCTGACCGCCAACGTCGGCGTGTCCTCGGTGCTGGTGCATTACGGCATCCACGAATTCCCCGCGGCGCTGACCGGCGTGATCATGGCTTCGGTGTGGAATTTCGCGCTCTCGTCCAAGTTCGTCTGGGGCAAGTACGGCGCGAACTGAGGTTTCACCCGGCTTTCGGATAGTCCGCTCGGGTTGAGATATTCCGTTCGTGTCGAGCGTAGTCGAGACACCTTGCGCGGCTCTCTCGTGTCTCGACTTCGCTCGACACGAACGGCGATGGTTTAGGCTTGGCCTAGGAATTTGGGTGACGGCTCGGACTTACGCGAACCGCCGCTACCGCCAGCTATCCAGCCACATCCATTGCGCATAGCTCTTCTTGCCATGGTGCAGGGCTCCGGCGGAGATGATCGGGTAGAAGTACACGAAGATACCCACGCTCGCCGCCAAGGTGGCGGGTGTCAGCCAGCGCCATCGATCGCGCCGCTGCCATAGCGCCTCCAGCGCCAGCGCCAGCGCCGCCGCCAGGAACGCGGCGGGCAGCAGGTAGTGATAGTAGAACTGGATGGGCTTGCCGTTGATCGCCCAGATGCCCAGCGTCAGCGCATAGAGCAGCACGAGCGCCAGCGCCTCCCACCGCGCCTGCTTGATCCCGGCCCACAGGCACCAGGCCAGCGCCGGCAGCCCGGCGATCATGCTCACCGGATTGCCCAGCAGGATGATCCCGCGCTGCGCGCCGTCCGTCACCTGGTAGAGGAACCAGATCGGCCGCCAGTCCACCATCCACATGTACCACACGCTGCGATAGGGATGCAGCTTGGTCACGCTGTCCTGCAGCTTGAGCATATAGCGATGCTGCTCGATGAAGCCCAAGGGGTCGATCGGCTTGTGCGCCCAGAAGAAGCCGGGAAAATAGGTCAGCCAATAGACCGCCAACGGGACCAGCCCCAGCCAGAGCGCGGCCTCTACAATTGAGATGCCCGGGATCGGCCCCGCGCCTTTGCGGCCGATGATGCGCCAGCCGGTTTCGCGTACCCGCAGGGCCACGAACGTCAGGCCCGGCAGGACCAGGATCGGCGCGATGCTCCATTTCGCGCCCAGCGAGAGGCCCATGGCCAGTCCGCCAGCGATCAGCCGCAGCCGGGCGTGGCGTCGCGGTTCGCGAAAGGCGGCGGTAACCTGCCACAGCGCCACCATGCCCAGGCCCGCCTGCACCATATCCAGCATCGCGATCCGGCTGAGGACCAGCCACACGAAATTCGTGGCCATCAGCACCATCGCCATGATCGTCACCGCGCGCCGGCCGGTCATGTACCAGACGAACCGGCCATAGGCGTGCAGCCCCAGCGCGCCGAACAGCACCGAGGGGATTCGCCAGGACCAGGGCCGATCGCCTAGCAGCGCCATCGCCGCGGCGATCGCCTCCTTGCCCAGCATCGGATGCTCGCGATTGGCGGGCAGGCCCAGCAGCATCTTGCGCGCCGCTTTGACGTAGTGGACCTCGTCGAAATAGATCTTGTTCGGGATGCCGAGCCGGTGAAGGCACACGATCAGGAACACCACGGCGATCGCCATGCACCAGGTGAGGGGATCGCGCGTCCGGGGCAGGGGTGTCAGCATCGCGGCGGCGGCATACGGGCCTGCCGGGGCGGCGGCAAGCGCTTCGCGCAAAGCAGCCGCTTGTCCTTGCGCCCACACGCTCGTAGATGGCGGGCCATGAAGCGCACGACCGGACAAGATCGCACCAAGACCCAACACTGGCGGCCCGCCACGCGCGCCGTTCGCGGCGGCACCTGGCGCTCGGAAATGGGGGAGACGAGCGAGGCTTTGTTCCTCACCTCGGGCTTCTCCTACGACGATGCCGCCACCGTCGCCGCGCGCTTTGCGGGCGAGGAAGAGGGCATGACCTATTCCCGGCTGCAGAACCCCACGGTGGCGATGCTGGAAGAGCGGATCGCCTTGCTGGAAGGGGCGGAGGCTTGCCGTACGCAAGCATCGGGCATGGCGGCGATGACGGCGGCGCTGCTGTGCCAGCTTTCGGCGGGTGACCACATGGTGACGGCCCGCGCCGCCTTCGGCTCCTGCCGCTGGCTGGGCGATCACCTGCTGCCGCGCTTTGGCGTGGAAGTGACGACGATCGACGCGCGGGACAATGCCGCGTGGGAAGCCGCGATCCGGCCCAACACCAAGGTCTTCTTCTTCGAGAGCCCGGCGAATCCGACGATGGACATCGCCGACATCGAATTCATCTGCGGCCTCGCGCGCGCGCACGGCATCACCTCGGTGGTGGACAACGCGTTCTGCTCGCCCGCGCTGCAGCGGCCGATGGAGTTCGGCGCGGACGTGGTCGCCTACTCCGCCACCAAGCTGATGGATGGCCAGGGCCGCGTGCTGGCCGGAGCGGTGTGCGGCACCGAAGAGTTCATCAACGACAAACTGCTGCCGTTCCAGCGCAACACCGGGCCCAACCTTTCGCCGTTCAACGCCTGGGTGGTGCTGAAGGGGCTGGAGACGCTGGACTTGCGCGCCCGCCGGCAGAGCGAGAACGCGTTGAAGGTGGGCCGTTTCGTCGAAAGCCGCGTGCCCACGATCCTGCATCCCTGGTTGGAAAGCCACCCGCAGCACGCGCTGGCGCACAAGCAGATGGACGCCTGCGGGCCGATCTTCGCGATGGTGCTCGATGGCGGGCGTGCGCAGGCGCACGCGGTTCTGGATGCGCTGGAGCTGATCGACATCTCCAACAACATCGGCGATTCGCGTTCGCTGATGTGTCACCCCGCGTCCAGCACCCATCACAACATGGGCCCGGAAGGGCGCGAGGCGATGGGCATCGGCGAAGGGATGCTGCGCCTCAACGTCGGGCTGGAAGATGCCGACGATCTGATCGAGGATCTGGATCAGGCGTTCACCAAGGCCGGGCTCTGACACGGTTCGGCAGGACTGCGCGGGGAGCCGGCGGATCGGTTCCCTCGCAGCTGCAAAAGAATCTCTGGGGCAGGCGGTTGACCGGGGCGGCGCAAGCGTTACCCTCGTGCTCACCATGAAGGAGCTGTTCCAGCATACCGCCATCACCGATGGCATCACCGTGCGGGTCGCGGTGAACTTTCTGCCCGAGCAATCGCGCATCGAGGCGGGGAAGTGGTTCTGGGTCTATCACATTCGCATCGAGAACGATTCCAATGAAGCCGTGCGCCTTGTGACGCGGCATTGGCGGATCACCGATGGTCACGGCATCGTCAATTTCGTGGAGGGCGATGGCGTCGTCGGCGAACAGCCGCTGCTGAAGCCCGGCCAGAGCCATGATTATGTCTCCGGATGCCCGCTTTCCACGCCGCACGGCAGCATGGAAGGCTACTATACGTTCGAGCGCGAACACGGTGGACCGCTGCGCGCGGCGATCCCCTTTTTCCCCTTGGCTGCGCCCGCCACGGCGGGATGACCTTTC
>NZ_CAXYKL010000042.1:0-6990 GCF_964277725.1 uncultured Novosphingobium sp.
GCAAAATCAATCGTCTGTCCATCGCTGCCCGTCCCGGTGACCGGCATACCCGGCAGGACCGCGCCCGGCAGTGCCGGGGCATGGGGAAGAGAAGCGGACAAGTTGATCATGGAGCAGGCCAGCCTTCGCGGTAAAATGCGCAGTCAGCTATTCAAGGTCCGTGCCAGTTTGCTTGCGGCTGCCCAGCACGGTCGTTTCCGCGCTGCGGGCGATCAGCTTGGCTTCCAGCCTGGCGCGCTCTTCTACGGCGGCGCGGCGGCGTTCGGCTTCGCCCAGCATCCGCAGCTTCGCGTCGGCAATGGCTTCGGCACGTTGCGCGTCGGCCTGGGTGGTTCGAGTCAGGCTGCCCAAGCCGCTGACAAAGCCGGTGAGCGTCTGCAGCGATGCGCCATCCACCGCGCCGCGCCGCGCACCGTAATCGGCGGCAAGGCGGCCCGTGCGGTCACTCAGCATGCGCAACTGCGACAGAGTGCTTTCTGCCTCGGCGGCTTCGCGCGCGGCAGTCTGCTTGGCGATCGCGCGGATTTTCTCCAGGCGGTTCAGTCGCACGAGGCGGGCGCGCTGCTCCGCGTTCATCGCGTTGCCAGTCTATCCGGCCGTAAAAAATAGGAAAAACGATGCATAAGCGTCGATCAGGGGCCCAGCAGTGCCGCCAATTGCGCGGCGCTGGTGTCGATATCGATGATCTCCCCGCCGAACTGGCAGAGAAACGCCGTCAGCAATTCGTGCATGGCGATAGCGCGGTCGAGCTGCGGATCGGCTCCGGAGCGATAGGCGCCCATCAGCACGAGGTCGCGATTGGCTTCGTAGCTGGCCGTCAGGGCGCGGAACTCACGCGCCAACTTCTGATGATCGGGACTGACGATATCGTTCATCACGCGGCTGAGCGAGGCGGCGATGTCCACCGCCGGATATTGGCCGCGTTGCGCCAAGGCGCGATTGAGCACGACGTGGCCGTCCAGGATGGCGCGGGCGGTGTCCACCACCGGGTCGTCCTGGTTGTCGCCATCCGCCAGCACCGTGTAGAGGCCGGTGATCGAGCCGCCGCTTGCCGCCGAATTGCCGGCGCGTTCCACCAGCTTGGTGATCGTCGCCAAGGCGGACGGCGGATAGCCGCGCGCCGCGCCAGGTTCGCCCAGCAGCAGGCCGATTTCGCGCGCGGCGTGGGCCACGCGGGTCAGGCTGTCCAGGATCAGCAGCACCTTCTTGCCTTGCGCCCGGAAATGCTCGGCCATGGAGGTCGCCAGCATCGCGCCGCGCAGGCGCAAGTTGGGAGCATGATCGGCGGGCACGGCCACGACCACGGTGCGGTCGCGCTTTTCGGCGTGCATATGTCGTTCCACGAAGTCCGACACTTCGCGGGCGCGCTCGCCGATCAAGCCGACGACGATGATGTCCGCTTCCGCGCCGCGTGCGATCATGTCCATCAGCACCGACTTGCCGACGCCCGAACCGGCCATCACGCCGATGCGCTGGCCGATGCCGAACGTGGTCAGCGCGTTGAGCGAACGCACGCCGGTATCGAACGTCTCGCGCACGGGGCTGCGATCAAGTGCGGAGGTGCGCAGTCCGCCCGAGGGCCATTCGCTGCGGGCATGGATCGGCGGTCCGCCATCGATCGGCAGGCCTTCGCCATCCACCGCGCGGCCCAGGAACGCCGCGCCGACGGGCAGCATGCCGGGTTTGCCTTCGGGATGGACCCGCGCGCCGGGGCGCAGCATCACCGAATCGCCCAACAGCATCATCAAGGTGCGGCCATTGCGGAAGCCGATCACTTCGGCGGCCAGCGTCGTGCCGGGCTTGTGCGCCACGCGGCACATCGCGCCGACCGGAATGGACAGTCCGCTCACTTCCAGCAGCCCGCCATCGCACGCGGCAACGAGGCCGAAGCGGCGCGGGGACAAGTCGATCGGTTCGGCGGCCAGGTCCCGCAGCAGCGGGTCGAACAGGGTCAGCACTGGTGCAATGCCTCGGCAATGGCGCGCCGCCAGGTGGCAGGCCCGTCCTCGACGCCGCCGTTGGTGCCCTCGACGCGGATCGCGCCACGCTCCAGCGTGGGGTCCGCCTGCACGTTCCACTCCGCGGTGATGCGCGGGGCCAGCAGTTGCAGGTCCTGCGGGTGCATGCGGATCACGCGTTCATCGTCCGCTCGCGCCAGCATCGCGGCGGCGCGGGTGACGCGGTGCATCAGCGCTTCCTCGTCCAGCGCGAAGGGCGTGATCGCGGCTTCGCAAAGCGCGGCCACGGTATCGCGCAGCCGCTCTCGCAATTGCTCTTCCAGCGCCTCGTCTATGCGGCGGAACGCCAGCGCCAGGCCTTCTCCGGCCACGGCATCGGCCAGCGCCATGGCTTCGGCTTCGGCGCGCGCATCCTCGTAGCCCTTGGTGTAGCCTTGGGCGAACGCTTCTCCCACCGGGTCGGGTTCGGGCTCCAGACGGACCGGCGCGGCGTCCGGCTCCAGCGCGGATGCCATCGGGAACTCGGCGTAGCGGGCATCGGTGCGAAACCCCGTCGCGCCCGAAAGCTGGCTGAGCGAAAGGCGGGTGAAGCCCTCAGACATAGTCGCTGTCGCCGCCGCTGGCCGAACCGAACGCGATCGTGCCGTCTGCCGCCAATCTGCGGGCAATGGCGACGATGGCCTTTTGCGCCTCGACCACTTCGGCCAGCTTGGTGCGGCCGCGCGCGGCGATTTCGTCCTTCACGCCATCGGCGGCGCGGCTGGACATGGCGCGGAAGAACGCTTCGCGCTCGCTTTCCGGAATACCCTTGAGCGCGCCGATCAGGACGTCGCTCTCGACCTCGCGCAACAGCGCGCCCATCGATTGCGCATCGAGGACGAAGAGGTGCTCGAACTTGAACATCTCTTCCTCGATCTTGCGCGCCAGGACTTTGTCCATCTTGGCGATCTGGGGCATGATCCGCGCTTCCACGGCCTTGCCCGCGCCATTGATGATGCCGGCTGCTTCCTTGATGCCGCCCATCGCCAGCGGAGCCGCACCATGGCGCTCACCGATGCGGCGGGTCAGCAATTCTTCTAGGATCGTGATCGCCTCGGCGGAGACCGGCCCCAGCGTGGCGATACGATGGACGATCTCGCTCTGCTCGGCGGCGGGAAGCGAGTGCAACACGGCGGCGGCCACTTCGGGATCGAGCTGAACCAGCAGCACCGCGATCATCTGCGGGTGCTCGCCCTTGATCAGCGGGGCCAGCGCCTCAGGCTCAAGCCAGCGGGCCAGTTCGATGGTGGAGGCCTTGGTGGCGGCCTGGGGCGCGATGCGGCGCATCAGGTTCTCGGCCTTCACGTCGCCCACGGCGCGACCCATCACGTTGCGCACATGGCCGACGCGATCGTGCGTCATCAGGCCCAGCGATTCGGTCTTCTCAACAAAGCCGGCGATGGCACCGGCAATGATCTCGGGCCCGATCTCACCCAGTTCGACCATCTTCTGGCCCAGCAGGCGCAATTCCTCCGGCTCAAGCTCTGACAGGATGCGCGCGGCCTGATCATCCTGCAGCAGCATGACCATGACCGCGGCGTTGCCGGCGGGATCGAGATTGGCAAGCGCGCTCATGTCAGGCGGCCTCAGCTTGGGGGGCGGCGGGTGGTGGGGAGTTCAGCATCTGGCGCAGCGCCTGGACGGAGCTGCCGTGCTTTTCGGTTACCAATCGCTGCGCCAGTTCGACCTGGCGGGCGAGGAGCTCGGCGCGCGAGATATCGACATCGACACCGTTCTCATCGCGCGTGGGGGTGGATGCCAGCGCGGCGATCGTGCGCTGGCTGGCGGTCTCGGCTTCTGCTTCGCCGTCGGCCGCCTCGCCCTTCTTGCCCTTCTTGTCCTTCTTGTCACCGCGCATGGCGGCGATCAGCGGGCGCACGCCGAGCAGCATCACCAGCAGCACCGCGATTACTGCCGCGCCATAGCGCACGATCGTGGCGAACCAGGGCGTCTCATAGAACGCGGGCGGGGTCACGTCGGTCGGCTCGAAGCTGCGCATCACGACCTTGACCTGATCGCCGCGCTGCGGGTTCGCGCCCACAGCGGCGCCGACCAGCGCCTCGATATCGGCGATGTCCTTGGCTTTCGCGCCCTTCAGCGCATCCTTGCTGAGCGCCACGGCCACGGTGACACGCTTGATGCCGCCGGGACGCTGGTTGGAGACGGAAACCTCCCGGCCAAGTTCGTAGGTACGGGTGGAGCTGGATTCGCCGTTACCCGGCGGAGTGGCGCCCGGCGCGGCGGAAGGAGCCTGCGTGCCCTGCGGCGGGCCGTTCTGGGCCTGCGTGGCGGGGGGCGGGGTGTTGGAAAGGACGCCGGGAATGCCGACGGCCGCTCCGCCCGCGCCGGTCTGTTGCGATTGCTCCTGGGTCTCGGAACGGACAACGCCGTCCTTGTCGTAGCTTTCCCGCGCGGACGTCACATCGTCCATGTTCAGCTCGACCTGGATCTCGCTGGTGAAATTCCCGTCGCCCAGCATGGGGCGCAGGATCTGGGAGACCTGGGCGCGCAGCTTGTCTTCCATGCGGGCCTGCATATCGAGCCGGTCGTCCTCGGCACTGGCCTTGGAAGAAAGCAGCGAACCATGCTGATCGACCACGCGCACCGAGTCGGGCGAAAGCCCCGGCACCGATCCGGCGACGAGGTTGACGATCGCGGTGACCTGGCCCTCGCTCAGCTGGCGGCCGGACTTCAGGCGCACCATCACCGAGGCGGTGGGGGCCACGTTGTCACGCACGAAGACCGACTTCTCACCCTCGGCCAGGTGGACGCGGACCGAATCGACGCCATCGATCTCCATGATCGAAAGCTGTAGATCGCGCTCGCGGGCGGAGCGCAGGCGTTCCCCCTCCAGGTTGCGGCTGGCACCCATCGGCAGCTTGTCCAGCATCTGGTCGCCGGTCTCGGGCGTGGCCAGGCCACCGTCGGACGCGACGAGCATCCGCGCCTTGTAGAAATCGCCTTCGTCCACGGTCAGCGCGCCGGTGGAGTTATCGATATGATAGCCGATGTTTGCCGTATCGAGCGCGGCCACCACGCTGGCGCGCTCACCGTCGCTGAGCGAGCTGTAAAGCGTGCGCTGGGCAGAGGGCGCCACGGCGGACCAAGTCAGCGCCGCCCCGCCCAGGGCCGCGACGCCCAGGAACCACGGCAGCATCTTCTTGACGGCGGGCTGCGCCTTGAAGGCATTGATGCGAGTCAGCGCGGAGCCGCCCGCCGGATCGGTGAGCGGCGTTAGGATCGACGTGCCGGACATGCCTGCACCTCCAGGAGAGGCCGCGGCTGGAACCAGATCAGCCATCTATCACACTCCCATCCGCATGATGTCTTGGTAGGCGCTGAGCAGCTTGTTGCGCACCTGCAGGGTCGCTTCGAACGCAACACCCGCCTCCTGGCGCGCCAGCATCACCTTGGCGACATCAGTCACTTCACCGCGCTGATAGGCGTCGGCGATGTTCTCCGCCTTCACTTGCGTGGCGTTGACGCCATCGAGCGCGGTCTTGAACGCGTCGGCAAAGTTGTTGGCCGGGGCCTGCTGGGTCGGCGCGGCGGCTTGCGCGCCTTGCGGCGCGTGAAGCTGCTGCAGCGTCTGCGAGCGGTCCATGATCTGCTGGCGCAGCGCCATGATCTGCTGGACGCCCGCTGCGCCGCCGCCGATGCCGGAGATGCCGCTCATCGACGGCCACCGGCGGCCATGCGGCCGATCTCGATGCCGGCATCACGGAAGGAGGCCAGGCGATAGCGCAAGGTACGCTCGGAAATGCCGAGTTCGCGGGCGGCTTGCAGGCGGTTGCCGCCACAGGCCTCCAGCGTATCGATGATGGCGCGCGCTTCGGACAACTGCACCACGCTGGACAGTTTGCGGCCGGCTGGCTCGGCCACGACGATCGGCTCGGCCGGTGCCATCGCCACGTCGATCAGGCGGGCGGGGCTGTCGAACACGATGTGATCGGGGGTGATCGTGGTGGCGTCACCGGCCAGCAGCAGCGCGCGGCGCACCACGTTCTCGAGTTCGCGTACGTTGCCGGGCCAGGCGTGGATCTTCAGCATCGCCAGCGCCGCGTCGTTGAAACAGGGCACCCGCGCCGGGTTGAAGGCGTGGCGCAGCGCCATGCCGAACGCCAGCGGGGCGATATCGTCGGCACGCTCCCGCAGGGGGCGCAGCGATAGGGGGAACACGTTGAGGCGATAGTAGAGGTCGGCGCGGAAACGGCCTTCGGCAACTTCGGTGGGCAGATCGCGGTTGGCGCAGGCGATCACGCGGATATCGATTGGGATCGGCCGGGTCGCGCCGATCGGCACCACTTCCTGCTCCTGCAAGGCGCGCAGCAGCTTGGCCTGCAGGGAGAGGGGCAGTTCGGCGATCTCGTCCAGCAGCAGAGTGCCGCCATCAGCGGCGCGCATGAAGCCCTCGCTCGCCCCGGTCGCGCCGGTGAAAGCGCCCTTCTGGTGGCCGAAGAGCATCGCTTCCAGCATGTGCTCGGGCATCGCGGCACAGTTAACGGCGATGAAAGGTCCGGCCGCGCGCTTGGAACGGGCATGGATGAAGCGACTGAGCACTTCCTTGCCGGTCCCGGTGGGCCCGTTAATCAACACGGGGATATCGCTGACGGCCAGGCGATCGGCCAGCGCGAACACGGCGAGGCTTTCCGGATCGGCGGCGATCGGCTCGCCGGGGCCGGCCATCGCGGCTAAGGTCATGGCCAGCGCCGATTCGCTGGCGGGGTCGGCATAACTGATGACGGTGCGGGCAGCGCCTTGTCTGCCAATGGCTTGCGGGCCGCGCATCAGCAAAACCTTGCGGCCCGATCCGGTGGCGGAGGCGGCATCATCGGCGTCCAGCAGGCTCACCTGGCTGGCATCCACCAATGTCGCCGCGACGGCGGCGGCGCGCTGGGCCAGCAGGCCATGCTTGCGCGCAACATTTTCACCGAGCCCCAGAACGGTCATTTTCTTCGCAACCCCCAGTGGAAATTAACCACGCTTCGTTGGG
>NZ_CAXYKL010000043.1:0-4535 GCF_964277725.1 uncultured Novosphingobium sp.
TGGACCGGTACGTCGGCACCAATTTCTTCACCAACGATTTCGGCGGATCGCCGATGATGTACGTGAACCTGATCTGGATCTGGGGCCACCCGGAAGTCTACATCCTGGTGCTGCCGGTATTCGGCGTATTCTCGGAAGTGACGGCTACGTTCTGCGGCAAGAAGCTCTTCGGCTATTCCTCGATGGTCTATGCCACGGTGGTCATTACGATCCTTTCCTACGTCGTGTGGCTGCACCACTTCTTCACCATGGGATCGGGCGCCAGCGTCAACAGCTTCTTCGGGATCACCACGATGGTCATCTCGATCCCGACGGGCGCGAAGCTGTTCAACTGGCTGTTCACGATGTACCGCGCACGCATCCGCTTCGACTTGCCGATGATGTGGACGCTGGCCTTCATGCTGACCTTTACGATCGGCGGGATGACCGGCGTGCTGCTGGCCGTGCCCCCGGCGGACTTCGTGCTGCACAACTCGCTGTTCCTGATCGCGCACTTCCACAACGTGATCATCGGCGGCGTGGTGTTCGGCGTGTTCGCCGCGATCAATTACTGGTGGCCCAAGGCGTTCGGCTTCAAGCTGGAGCCGTTCTGGGGCAAGGTCAGCTTCTGGTGCTGGGTGGTGGGCTTCTGGATGGCGTTCACACCGCTGTACGCGATGGGCCTGATGGGCGTGACGCGCCGGATGCGGGTGTTCGACGATCCCTCGTTGCAGATCTGGTTCGTCATCGCCGGCATCGGCGCGGCGCTGATCGCCTGTGGCATCGCCACGATGCTGCTGCAATACGCCGTCTCGATCATCCGCCGCGACCAGAACCGCGACCTGACGGGCGACCCGTGGAACGGACGGACGCTGGAATGGTCCACCAGTTCGCCCCCGCCTGAATACAACTTCGCGTTCACCCCGATCGTCCACGATCTGGATGCCTGGGCGGATATGAAGCGCGCCGGAGTAGGCCGGCCGGAGGAGGGCTTCCGCCCGATCCACATGCCGCGCAACACCGGTGCGGGCGTGGTGCTGGCGGGCCTGAGCGGCATCTGCGGCTTCGCACTGATCTGGCACATCTGGTGGCTCGCCGCCGTCAGCTTTGCCGCGGTGCTGGCCACGGCCATCGTCCACACGTTCAATTCCAAGCGCGATTTCCACATCCCGGCAGACCATGTGGTCGAAACGGAGCGGGCGCGCGGCCAGCAACTCGCCCTAGCCACAGGTGCAGCATGAGCGCTTCCGTAACCACTCCGGCCCCGACGAACCGGGCCACGGCGAACCTGGCGCGCTGGTACGATTTGGACGAGCACGACCATCCCGAAGGCGGCAGCACCATGCTGGGCTTCTGGATCTACCTGATGAGCGACTGCCTGATCTTCGCCATGCTGTTCGCGGCATTCGGCGTGCTGGGCGGCAATTACGCGGCGGGGCCGGGGCCGAGGGATTTGTTCGACCTGCCGCTGGTCGCGCTCAACACTTCGATGCTTTTGTTCTCGTCCATCACTTATGGCTTTGCGATGCTGGCGATGCAGCGCGGGCATGTGCGGGGCGTGCAGGGCTGGCTGGTGGTGACCGCGCTGTTCGGCGCGGCGTTCCTCTCGATCGAGTTGTATGAGTTCGCCCACCTGATCCACGAAGGCGCGACGCCGCAGCGCAGCGCTTTCCTGTCCGCCTTCTTCACGCTGGTCGGCACCCATGGCCTCCACGTCACCTTCGGCCTGATCTGGCTTGGCGTGCTGCTGGTGCAAGTGGGGAAACGGGGCCTGGTCGCGGCCAACCAGCGGCGGTTGATGTGCCTCAGCCTGTTCTGGCATTTCCTGGACGTCATCTGGATCGGCGTCTTCACCTTCGTCTATCTGCTGGGAGTGCTGCGATGAGTGCGGCTCATGATGGCCATGCAAGTGGCGAGGATCACGGCTCGTTGAGGGGCTATGTCATCGGCTTCCTGCTGTCGGTGGTGCTGACGGCGATCCCGTTCGCCCTGGTGATGACCGGCGCGGTGGCGGACAAGGGCCTGACCGGCATGCTCGTCGTCGGGGCGGCGGTGGTGCAGATCGTGGTGCACATGATCTTCTTCCTGCACATGAACACCAAGTCCGAGGGCGGGTGGAACATGCTGGCCTTGCTGTTCACGATCGTGCTGATCGTGATCGTCCTTTCCGGCTCGCTCTGGGTCATGCATCATCTCAATGCGAACATGATGCCCATGTCGCATGAGATGTCGGAGATGCCGTGACCGAGGTGAGGGCGAAGCGCCCTGTTGTCATGTGCCTGACCCTGCTGGTGCTGGCGGCTGTGTTCGCCGCACTGGCGGTCTGGCAGGTGGAGCGGCTGCATTGGAAGGAAGCGCTGATCGCGCGTGTGGAGGCGGGCACGAAGGCCGCACCGCTGCCGGTGGCGCAATTGCCGACGGGTGCGCTAGATCAACTGGAGTATCGCCGCGTCGGGCTGCGCGGCCATTATCTGCCGCAAGGTTCGGTGCTGGTGACCGGCGTTTCCACGCTAGGCTCCGGATATTGGGTGATGACCCCGATGCGGGTTGATGGAGCAGGGCTGGGACCAGCGATCTATGTCAACCGCGGCTTCGTGCCGATGGGCACCCGGATCGAAGCGGTTCGCGCCCGGACGCCGAAGGAGCCTGTATCCGTGATCGGCCTGCTGCGCCTGACGCACCCGGGCGGCGGTTTCCTGCGCGCCAATCGCCCACAGGAGAACCGCTGGTATTCGCGCGACGTGGCGCAGATCGCGGCGCGGCATGGCATGGCGGCGGATGCGCGCTATTTTGTCGACGCTTCGCAGGAGACGCCCAGCGCGGCGGGCGGGCCAGTGCCGGGGCTGACCGTGATCAACTTCCCCAACAATCACTTGTCCTACGCGCTGACGTGGGCGGCGATGGCGCTGCTCTCCATCGGAACGGCGGTGGTGTTATGGCGCAAGCTGCGATGACGGCGCTGCCATCGTCAGCCGGGTATCCGCCGGGCAGCGCGCGCAACATGGCGCTGCTGCTGCAATTGCGCTGGATGGCGGTGATCGGCCAGTTGGTGACGATCTGGGCCACGGTGGAATTGCTGGGCGTGCGCCTGCCGCTCGCCCATCTGATCGCCGTGCCGGTGCTGCTGGCCCTGATCAACTGGGCGACGATCATCATCGGCCGCCAGCGCGGCGGATACAGCCACCTCGAGTTGCTGGCCGCGCTGATGTTGGATGTCGGCTCGCTTACCTGGCAGTTGTATTTCAGCGGCGGCACGACCAATCCCTTCGCGTTCCTGTTCCTTCTCCAGATCGTGATCGGGGCTATCCTGCTGCCGCCCGGCTGGAGCTGGATCGTCGCCGCGATGTCAGCCGCGGCGGTGGCGGGGCTGACTTTCGACTATCGCCCGCTCGATCTCCCCGCGTCGTTCGCGCAGACGCCGATGCAGCTTTACTTGGCGGGAAGCCTGATCTGCTTTCTGCTGATTGCGGTGCTGCTGGTGTTCTTCGTCATCCGCATCGATCGCAATCGCCGCCAGAGCGACCTGGCGCTGGCGGCGCTGCGCCAGCAGGCGGCGGAAGAGCATCACATCGTGCGCATGGGCCTGCTCGCGTCCGGTGCGGCGCATGAACTGGGGACGCCGCTTTCCACGATCTCCGTGCTGCTGGGGGACTGGCGGCAACATCCAGCGCTGGCCGCCATTCCCGATTTCGCCGCTGAAGTGGAAGAGATGGATGCCCAGCTTCAGCGCTGCAAGACGATCGTAACCGGCATCCTCCAATCCGCCGGCGAAGCGCGAGGGGAAAGCCCGGAGGTCACCTCGCTGCGTGCCTTCGCGCAGGCGATCGCCGGCGAATGGTCTGGCCGGACAGGCGGCATCGTGATGCTGGACGATCGCATCGGCGAGAGTGATCCGACTATCGTGTCCGATGCGGCGCTGCGTCAGGTGATCGGCAACGTCATCGATAACGCGCTGGAGGTTTCGCCCCATTTTGTGCTGTTGGTGGCCTCGATCGAAAGGGAGCAGGCGGTGATCGAAGTGCGCGATCGCGGCCCCGGCTTCGCGCCCGAGATGCTGGAGGCGTTCGGCCGCCCCTATTCCTCCACCAAGGGCCGACCGGGCGGAGGGCTTGGCCTGTTCCTGGTGGTCAACGTGCTGCGCAAGCTGGGTGGCAAGGTGGAGGTGGGGAACCTGCCGGAAGGCGGCGCGCAAGTGCGCATGTCCCTGCCGCTCGCTTCGCTGGCCTACCAACCCCGGATGGTATCATGAGCAGCCCTGAAAACGACCCCGCCGATGCTCCCAGCCTCGTCATCGTGGAGGATGATCCGGCGTTTGCCCGCACGCTGGCGCGATCGTTCGAGCGGCGCGGCTACAGCGTGCGCCATGCCGCCAGCCCCGATCAGCTGACGGCGCTGCTGGCCGAGCAGGAGTTCGAATATGCCGTGGTCGACCTGAAGCTGGGCACGGCTTCAGGGCTGACTTGCGTGGAGATGATCCATGCGCGCGATCCCTTGACGCGCATCGTCGTGCTGACGGGCTTTGCCAGCATCGCCACGGCCGTGGAGGCGATCAAGCT
>NZ_CAXYKL010000044.1:0-10952 GCF_964277725.1 uncultured Novosphingobium sp.
GGCTCTGGCGGGATGGCGATGAGCCGGAACTCCTCCATCTCGATCGGCAGCGGGCAATCTTCCTTCAGCGTCACCAATTCCTTGGAGAGGCGCGCCATGTCGGCCTGCTCGATCAGCCGTTCCTGCAGCTTGCCCTTCTTCATCGACGGGGCGGCGGCAAGCGCCGCCTCCAGATCGCCGTAGTCCTGGATCAGCTTGCTGGCGGTTTTGGGGCCCACGCCGAATACGCCCGGCACGTTGTCCACCGAATCGCCCATCAGCGCCAATACGTCACCCACCTTTTCGGGCGGCACGCCGAACTTCTCGATCACTTCGGGTACGTCGATGCGCTGGTTCTTCATCGTGTCGAGCATGTCGATACAACCGCCCTCCACACCGTCGTCCCCTTGCCCGCACTTGCCGACCAGCTGCATCAGGTCCTTGTCGGAGGAGACGATCGTCACGTCCCAGCCCCGGCGCGTGGCGGCGCGCGCGTAGCTGGCGATGATGTCATCCGCTTCCACGCCTTCCTCTTCGATGCAGGCCAGGCTGAATGCCCGCGTCGCATCGCGGATCAGCGGGAACTGCGGGACCAGATCTTCGGGCGGCGGCGGGCGATGGGCCTTGTACTGATCGTACAAATCGTTGCGGAAAGAGGTACTTGCCTTGTCCAGAATGACCGCGAGATGCGTCGGCCCATCAGCCTTGTTGAGGTCTTCCGCCAGCTTCCACAGCATCGTCGTATAGCCGTAGACCGCACCCACCGGGGTCCCCTCCGGGTTCGTCAGCGGCGGCAGCCGGTGATAGGCGCGGAAGATATAGGCCGATCCGTCGACCAGATAGAGATGCTGCTTGGATTCCATAAACCGGGTCGTAGCAGCGCCGGTACCACTCAGCCAGAGCGCGGTTCCAGCGCGCGATGCCGAGGCAAATCATCCACAGCCGCGGGCGGCAGGTTGCGACGAGTTGCCGCGGGACAATGCGACCGACGCTTGCATAGATACGGCAAGCCGATTATCGAAGCGGTCGAAGTCTATCCCTGTGGTAGGCTTTTGCACCGCAAGGTCCGGAAAAACAATTCAAGGGTACTAGAAGATGCGCAAGATCGTTCTCGCCGCCGCAGCCGGCATTGGCCTGCTGTCGATGGCCGCTTGCTCGGAAAAGACGCAGGACGCTGCTGAAGTGACCGCCAGCTCGGCCGCTGAAGACCTGTCCGCTTCGGCCAGCGACGCTGCCGACGCTGCCAGCGACGCTGCTGCCTCCGCTTCGGAAGCCGCTGTCGACGCCAAGGGCGCTGCCAAGGACGCCGGTGCCAAGGCTGCTGACGCTGCTGGCGACGCCGCTGCTGCCGCTTCCAGCGCTGCTGCCGACGCTGAGGCCGAACTGAAGAAGTAAGCTTCTTTTCTTCGCCACCGAGAGTAGGAAAAGGCGCGCCGGACCATCCGGGGCGCCTTTTTCTTTGCGTCCGGATATCCGACGCATCGAACCGCGAAACTTCTGCGCGTTTCCTCGCTTTGGATAGGTCCTGATGAGGAGACCTGTGATGATCCTGGGCGTTGTTCTGGCCGGAGGGCTTTCCACTCGCTTCGGCAGCGACAAGGCTTTGGCGGAGGTCGAGGGGCATTCCCTGCTCTCGCTGGCGGTGGATGCCTTGTCCGGATGGTGTGATCATGTCGTCGTGGTCGGCCGTGCGACGGCCCCCGCCCCGACTCTGCCCGATTGGCCGCGCGCCGGCATGGGACCGCTGGGTGGCCTGGCTGCCGCACTGCGACTGGCGCAGGACGAAGGGTACGAGAGCGTGCTCAGTTGCGGGGTGGATTCGGTCGGCCTGCCCGAAGACCTGCTTTCCCGCCTGGCTCCCGCGCCCGCCTGCCTGGCTGCTCAGCCGGTGATAGGATTGTGGCCCGCATCTTCGGCCACAGCGCTTGAGGAGCTGCTCCATGGTCCGGAGCCGCATTCCATGTATCGTTTCGCCGAGATCATCGGCGCGCGCCGGGTGGAGATGGAAACCAACCCCGCCAACGTAAATACGCCCGCCGACCTGGAGCGGCTGTCACCCCCGCCACGCTGAGCGCTTCTTCGCAGGACAAAAAAAAGCCCGATCGAGCGACCGGGCTTTGGAAGTTTTGGGAGAGGATGCCTGAAAGGCAGGGTCGTTTTGCCGCCAACCCAACTTTTGTGCAAGTGCGAAAAGATTATCTCGGGTTGCAAACCTTGCAACTGTGAATTGCGTTTTATCGATATGGTGATCTTGGCCCTCGCGTTTTGGCCATCCTCGCCCGTTCAGCTTTGTAATAGAAACCATCCCGCGATGCGCCGAACGCATAAGAGCACCGCGACACCTGCAGTCTTCGCTGCAATGCAGCGCATTTGCATGACACGAACCCGGCGCGCCGGTAAGCATGCGGCAGGATCGACGAAACCTTTACAGGGCGAACGGGCCTGTTACCTCCGCTGCGCCGTTCGTCCCACAGGAGCGAAGACAGCTGATGAAGAAACTCTACCCCTCGGCAAGCGCCGCCTTGGATGGGCTGCTGCGCGATGGCCTGCTGATCGCCAGCGGCGGCTTCGGTCTTTGCGGCATCCCCGAGCGACTGCTGGATGCGGTGCGCGATAGCGGCGTGAAGGATCTGACGTTCGCCAGCAATAATGCTGGTATCGACAACGAAGGCATCGGCAAGCTGCTGCGCACGCGCCAGGTGAAGAAGATGATCGCCTCTTACGTGGGCGAGAACAAGGAATTCGAGCGCCAGTATCTCGCAGGCGAGCTGGAGGTGGAGTTCTCTCCCCAAGGTACGCTGGCCGAGCGGATGCGCGCGGGCGGTGCGGGCATCCCCGGCTTTTACACAAAAACCGGTGTTGGCACCCTGATCGCCGAGGGCAAGGAAACCAAGGCCTTCGATGGCGAAGACTATGTGCTGGAGCGCGGCATCTTCGCCGATCTTAGCTTGGTGAAAGCCTGGAAGTCCGACGAGAGCGGCAACGTGGTGTTCCGCAAGACCGCGCGCAATTTCAATGTGCCCGCCGCCACCTGCGGCAAGGTCTGCGTGGTCGAGGTGGAGGAAATCGTGCCGACCGGCAGCCTCGATCCCGATGCGATCCACTTGCCCGGCGTCTACGTGCAACGCGTGATCGTGGGCGCGCCTTATGACAAGCGGATCGAATTCACCACGACGCGCGAAAGGGAGACCGTCTGATGAGCTGGACTCGTGACCAGATGGCCGCTCGCGCCGCTCAAGAATTGCAGGATGGGTTCTATGTGAACCTTGGCATCGGCATTCCCACGCTGGTGGCCAATCACGTCCCTGCCGGAATGACCGTGACGCTGCAGTCCGAGAACGGGATGCTGGGCATCGGCCCTTTCCCTTATGCCGATGAGGTTGATGCCGATCTGATCAACGCCGGTAAGCAGACTGTCAGCGAACTGCCGCAAACCGCCTACTTTGATAGCAGCACCAGCTTCGCGATGATCCGCGGCGGCCACATCGACCTGGCGGTTCTGGGCGCGATGGAGATCGCCGAGAATGGGGACATCGCCAACTGGATGATCCCGGGCAAGATGATCAAGGGCATGGGCGGCGCGATGGATCTTGTCGCCGGCGTGAAGAAGATCATCGTCGTCATGGAACACACCGCCAAGAACGGCGATCCCAAGTTCATCCCGGAATGCACCTTGCCGCTGACCGGCCGCAACGTGGTGGACATGATCGTGACCGACTTGTGCGTCTTCGCCCGCCCCGACCACGCCAGCCCGTTCAAGCTGGTCGAACTCGCGCCCGGAGTGACGGCGGAAGATGTCGCGGCGAAGACCACGGCGCACTACCTGGCCTGATCGCTCCCCCAAACCCCACGGTGCCTCGCCCTGCCGCCTTTGCCTTTTCCTTTCGCCACGAAGGGTTAGGCGGCGGGCGAGGACTATTTGCAAGGCGCGAAGGGGACATCGCCATGATCACGAAACGCCTGCTGGGTGCCACCTTGGCGAGTTGTATCGCCGTATGGGCAGCCCCGGCCGCCGCGATACCCGAGATACCCGAACCGATGGTGTTCGATATGGTGCGCGGGCTTGGCGCAAGTGCGGGCGAACTGGAAATCAACGCCCTGGCCACCTCGCCGTTCTCCGGCCAGGATCGCGTGGTCGAATGGGCGCCCGAGATCGAATATGCCGTCGCCGATGGCCTGGCTCTGGAATTCGAATTGCCGTTCGAGAACCGGCGGCTGACCGAGCTGAAGCTTGGTGTGCAAGGCACGCTGGGCACCATGGATGGCGGCCGGATGATCCACGGGCTGCAATACCTCGGCATCTACGATCGGCATGACAAAAGCACGTCCCACGCGCTGCTCTATCTGCTGGGACGCCGCCACAGCGAGCGGTGGAGCACGATGTCGATGATCGGGGTGGGCGATGTGCGGGTCGGCCAGTCCGAAAAGGTGGCCGGGCTGCTGGTCAACCACACGACGTTCTACAACCTCAACGAAAAGCAGATCGCCGCGCTGGAACTGAACTTCAAGTCGGGGCCGGACGGGGGCTTGCTGGCGATGGCCCAATTCCACACCGCGCTGGCGAAAAAGGTCAGCCTGCAACTGGGCACTGGTCTGGACAAGCAACGGGGCGCACGCGCTCGCCCGGTCGGCGGATTGCGATTGATCCGCGAGTTCTAGCACCATAGATATTGCGCCAGACCTGGAGACAGACACGATGGCCGATCTCGCTCAAATCCCGCTCAAGCGCATCGATGGCGCGCCAGACAGTCTGGCGCAGCATCATGGCAAGGTGCTGCTCGTCGTCAACGTCGCGTCCAAATGCGGCCTGACGCCGCAGTACGAAGGGCTGGAAAAGCTCTATCAGACATACAAGGACCGTGGCCTCGAAATCCTGGGCTTCCCGGCGAACGATTTCGGTGCGCAAGAGCCTGGCACCGCGGATGAGATCGTGGAGTTCTGCAAGCTGAGCTACGGCGTCTCGTTTCCGCTATACGAAAAGGCCCCGGTCAGCGGCACGGACAAGCAACCGCTCTACGCCGCGCTGGTTCAGGCCGTGCCCACCAAGCAAGGTGACGTCGCGGGCATGAAAGAGCGTTTCAAGGGCTATGGCATGACGCCGAACGACGATCCCGAAGTGCTGTGGAATTTCGAGAAATTCCTGATCGGCAAGGATGGCTCCGTGGCAGGCCGCTTCGCCCCCGCCATGACGCCGGAGGACCCGGATCTGGTGGCGGCGATCGAGGCCGAACTGGCGAAATAGGTCGGGCTCAAACCGTTTCTCCGTACTCCCGTTCGCATCACTTCACCCGATACGAACGGCACGGCGCAAAGCCGATGACTGGCTATTTCGCGATCGGCCTGGCGGGATCGGCAGTCCACTCGCTCCATGAACCCGGATAAAGCCGCGTACCTTTCAGGCCTGCGATTTCCATGGCCAGCGCGTTGTGGCAAGCGGTGACGCCCGACCCGCATTGCATCACCGTATCGCGCGGCCCCCTGCCGCCCAGCACCGCGCCGAACTCCTGCGCCAGTGCCTCGGCGGGCTTGAACCGGCCCTGTCCGTCCAGATTATCGCGATAGAAGCGATTGCGGGCGCCCGGGATATGGCCTGACGCTGTATCCAGCGGATGGGGTTGACCGGCAAAGCGCTGCGCATCGCGCGCGTCGATCACTTGCAGTTCGCCGCGATCCACGTTCGCCAGGAGATCGCGGATTGTAACCGGAGTGCCGATCAGCGGCTCGCTCACCGCAAAATCGCTTTCGCGCGTCGGTGGCGGCAAGCCGCTTTCCATCGGAAGCCCTGTCGCGATCCAGGCTTGCCGCCCGCCATCCAGCAACGCGACGGGCGCATGGCCCAGCCAGCGCAGCATCCACCACAGCCGCGCGGCATATATGCCGCCGTTGCCGTCGTAAGCGATGACCTGCTGATCAGGCTTCAGACCCCACGTCCGCACACTGGCCGCGAAGGCGGTGCGGGCGGGAAGCGGATGGCGGCCGTTGACGCCGGTAACAGGACCGGAGAGATCGCGTTCCAGATCGACATAGCGCGCACCGGGCAAGTGCGCCGCGCGATACAGCGCCTGCCCCTTGTCAGGATCACCCAGGTCGAATTCGCAATCCAGGATGAGCAAGTCCGCGCCGCTGGATAGCAACGCCTGGACGTCTTCCACCTGGATTATCGTTTCGAACATCGGTCCTCCTGCGAGGGAAATTTACTCCGCCGGCTCCAGCTTGGTCTGTGCAGCCACAGCCGCCTTCAGCGCCTCACCCAGATCGGTGCGCTCCCAAGGGAACAGATCGCCTTCAGGCTGGCGGCCGAAGTGGCCATAGGCGGCGGTCGGGCGGTAGATCGCCTTGTTGAGCCCCAGCCCTACGCGGATGCCGCGCGGAGTCAGCCCACCCAGCTTGTCCGCTGCGACTTGCGTGATCGCCGCTTCCAAGACCTCATCGGGAACGGTGCCGGTGCCATGGGTATCAACATAGAGCGAAAGCGGGCGGGACACGCCGATCGCGTAGGACACCTGGATCGTGCAGCGCGCGGCCAAGCCGGCGGCGACGACGTTCTTGGCCAGATATCGCGTCACGTACGCGGCCGAGCGATCGACCTTGGTCGGGTCCTTGCCCGAGAATGCGCCGCCGCCGTGGGGCGATGCGCCGCCATAGGTATCCACGATGATCTTGCGTCCGGTCAGGCCCGCGTCACCGTCAGGCCCGCCGATCACGAAGCTGCCGGTCGGGTTGATGTGATAGACCGTCTTGTCCGACAGCAGCCCCTCGGGCAGCACTTCGGCCACGACCTTCTTCACGTAGACCTTGAGCTCGGCCTCCTGCTCGCCCTGGTCGTAGCCTTCCTTGTGCTGGGTGGAGACGACGATCGCCTCCGCCGACACCGGACGCCCGTCAACGAAACGCAGCGTGACCTGGCTCTTGGCGTCAGGCTCCAAAAACGGGGCCGCGCCGGAATGACGATCGGCGGCCATGCGATGCAAGATCTTGTGGCTGTAATCCAGCGTGGCGGGCATCAGATCGGGCGTCTCGTCGCAAGCGAAGCCGAACATGATGCCCTGATCGCCCGCGCCCTCATCCTTGTTGCCGCTGGCGTCCACGCCTTGAGCGATGTGGGCGGACTGGGCATGAAGATTGTTCGAGAAATCGAACGTCTGCCAGTGGAAGCCGTCCTGCTCGTACCCGATGTCGCGAACCACGGCGCGGACCGTATCCTCGATCTCCTGCAAGGCACCCTCGGCCCATTCGCCGTTTTCGAACACGCCCTTGCAGCGGATTTCGCCGGCCAGGACGACCTTTTGCGTGGTGGTCAGCGTTTCGCAGGCGATGCGGGCTTCCGGGTCCTTGCTCAGGAACAAGTCCACAATGGCGTCGGAAATCTGGTCCGCCACCTTGTCGGGATGACCCTCGGCAACGCTTTCGGAGGTGAAGACATAGTCGCTACGCATCAGGCACCCGTCTTGAGAAATGGGATATAAAGAATTCTTTATGGGGTGCGATTACGCTTTTCGGCGGCGCGGTGCAACCAGCGATAGGACGATCAGCACCGCCGCCAGGGCCAGCGGCAGGGCATTACCCATGCGGGCAAACAGCGTGGGCCGCTCCGCCGGGGGTATCCTGCCATCCAGCCGCGTCGCCACGTGCGGCGGCGCGAACTGGCGCACGATCCCGTCCGCATCGATCACCGCGCTGATGCCGGTGGTGGTGGAACGCAGAACCGGCAGCCCTTCCTCCAATGCCCGCAGCCGCGCTTGCGCCAGATGCTGGGGCGGCCCCCAGGCCCCGAACCAGCCATCGTTGGAGGGATTGAAGATATAGTCCGGCCGCTCGGTCCGATCGATCACTTCGCCGGAAAAGACGATCTCGTAGCAGATCTGGATGCCGGCCTTGCCCAGCGTGCCGAAGTCCGAAGTGCGAGGTCCGGGGCCCGGCCAGAAATCCAGCGCACCGGGCACCAGCCGCGTCGCGCCCAGCGGTTCCAACAGCCAGCGCAACGCCAGATACTCACCATAGGGCACCAGATGGGCCTTGGAGTAACTGGCCAGAATGCTGCCGTTGCCATCGATCGCCGTGACCGAATTGCGCGCGGCCAGAACCTTGTCATCGCGCATCACCAGATCAACCGCGCCGGTCAACAGCAGGCTGTAGGGCCCGATCACCTGACCCAGACGCTGGCGGGCCAGCGCCGGATCGGCCTCGTACGTCATCTGGCGATAGAAGTATTCCGGGTAGCCATCGCGCAAATAGTCCGCCAGTCCGGACTCCGGCCACAGCACCAGCCGCCGCTGCCCGCGATCGGCCGGCATTGTCAGCCGCGCCATCTTGATGAAGTGCGGTTCGAAATTGCGGGGATCGTCCAGCGTTTCCTGACGCAAGTCGGGCTGGATCAGGGTGTAGCGGATCTCACCCTCCTGCCGGTCGAGATAGCGGGCGGGCAGCAGCATCAGCAGCGAAAGGCCCACCGCCAGCGCCAGCAGCGCCGCGTAGGAAGCGATGCGAGCCGATCCGGTAGACAAGCGCCCCTTCAACACCAGGGTCCGCACCATCGCGCCCAGCAGCACGACCACGCCGGA
Source organism: uncultured Novosphingobium sp. (assembly GCF_964277725.1). Classification (NCBI taxonomy): domain Bacteria; kingdom Pseudomonadati; phylum Pseudomonadota; class Alphaproteobacteria; order Sphingomonadales; family Sphingomonadaceae; genus Novosphingobium; species uncultured Novosphingobium sp. The sequence goes on from NZ_CAXYKL010000044.1 coordinate 8,541, forward strand.
CAGTCCATACGTGCCGATCCAGGGGGAGAGCAACGCCAGCCCCTGCGTGGCGAAACCGCCCAGCAGCGACACGCCCAGCGGGTTCCAGGCAAAGCCGGTGAACACCCAGGCGCGCATCCATTCGGTGACGATCCAGCACGCGGCGAACGCGATGCCGAGCGAAGCACGGGCCTGAGCAGGATCGCGCCGCCAGCCTTTGGCGATCAGCCAGGCCGCCAGCGTGCCCAGGGCGGGGAAGATCGCGAGATAGAGCGAGAGCAGGACCACGGCGATGCCGCCCAGCCAGGCGGGCATCTCGGCCTGATACGTGAAGGCCGTGGCGATCCAGTTGTTGCCGATGGTGAAGTGGGAAAGACCGAACAGCCAGCCCAGGAAGAACGCCTGCCGCCCGCGATGGACGTGGTGCAGCAGTTCGATCAGCCAGGCGATGGCAAAGATGGTCAGCGGCCACCAGCCCAGCGGCTGAAATCCGCAGGCGGCCAATCCCCCGGCCATCAATGCGCCGAAATGCGGGTGCCGCAACACCGCGATCAGCGGCTTGCGCAGCGCAGGTTCGTTAGATGAGGTGTGCGGCGAATCCATGGATCAGGGGATCGCCGATGGGCGCGCGCGGCGCAAGCGATAGTGCCTGCGCCGCGCGTCCCGTGGGTATCAGCCTACCGTTTCGGGCAGCGCACCGGCGGCATCGTCCGCCGGAGGAGCGGCGCGACGGGTACGGCGCTTGGGCTTGGCCGGAGCCTCTTCCGCCACTTCGCCCTGCGGGGTTTCCGCGCGGGGCGCTTCGGCGCGAGAGGTCGTGGAGATCGCAGGCGGCAAGCTGGCGGGATCGAGCCCGGCCGGCTGCGCCGCATTCTCAACGCTCGCGCCGACATTGCCATCGCTGGCGATATCATCGCGACGGGGCTTGCGGGCACGCGGCGCGCGAGCGGGGCGGCCTTCGCGAACGAACGGGTTCTCGTTCGGCTCGTAGACGGTCTGCTCGCTCGACGCATCAGGTGCGGCGGTCGAGGCCTCGGTCATCGCAACCGGAGCTGCCGGGGTGGCCTGGCCCTGGTTCGAACCCTGGCCCTGCGCGTCCTGGCGATCGCGCCGCTCCCCACGCTCCGGACGGTCGTTCCGCTCGAAGCGATCGTTGCGACGGCCACGATCCTGGCGATTGTCGTTGCCGCGGTTGTCGTTGCCATAACCACCGCGCTGGCCACCGGCTTCCGCCTGGGCGCCGCCGTTCGGGTACTGGCCGTTGCCGGTGTTGCCACCGTTCGACTGACCATTGTTGCCGGCCTGGCCGCCTTGCGGCTGACCGCCCTGAGGCTGGCCGTTTCCGCCGGTCACGTTCTGGTTGGACGGCGCATAGTTACCCGCGCGGTCGTACGGCGAATTGTTCTCCGCGTAGTAATCGTCCTCGGCATACTCGTCGCCGAATTCGGCGGGACGGTCGTTGGGACGCTGCTGACGCTGCTCTTCCTGGCGCGCGCGCTGATCGGCGATGACGCGGAAATAGTGATCGGCGAACTGAAGGTTGTATTCCTCCGTCACGCGATCGCCATTGAGGTGCGCATCATGCGCGAGCTTACGGTACTTCTCCAGCATCTGCGGGGCATTGCCACGCGCCCTGCTGTCGATCCGGTTCAGCTGCTGACCGCCTTGCTGCCGGTTGTTACCGCGGCCACGACGGCGATTGTTGTTGTTATTGTTGTTATTTCGATTGTTATTCAAGGACTGCTTTCCTCAAAACCCCGGGCTGTCGGGGACCCTCCCGTGCAGATGCACCGGAAGCTCGCGAAGCCGTCATGTCGCTCCATCACGGTTCGCTATCCGAAACCCGTGATCCCTTCATCTGCGTTGCCGTCGCTTCGCTGCGATCGACCGATTGCAAATGCTGGAGTCGAACCGGGTATGGGAAAACTTCGTCCATTAGCCGGTTCGAACTCTGACCTAGGTGCTGTACTCTCAAATTCCAAGCGAAATCTTACGATATCCCCGTGAATTCGACGACTCGATCGCGGCCACCCAGGTCCTGATGGACTCGAGCGGCCAGCCCTGCTTCCCCACCGATGGCGCTGACTGCGGCGGCTTGCGTCGCGCCGATCTCGATCAAGGCGATGCCTTGGGGATGCAAAAGCGCCGGTAGCTGCGGGATCAGACGGCGATAATCGTCCAGCCCATCCGCCCCGGCAAACAGCGCGCCTGCCGGCTCGTAGGCGCGCACCGATGGCGAAAGCGCGGCCTGCGTCTCCACATAGGGCGGATTGGCCAGGATCAGGTCGAAGCGGCCCAGATCGTCCGCCCAGCCCGCCTCCGTCCAGTCGGCTTGGCGCATCGAGGCGCGTTGGGCGAGGTTCAGATCGGCGGCGTTGCGACCGGCAATGGCAAGGGCTGCCGGACTGCGATCGATCCCGATGCCCTGAGCCT
>NZ_CAXYKL010000045.1:0-41917 GCF_964277725.1 uncultured Novosphingobium sp.
GTATCGGGCAGATGTTCGCGCAGATGCGCCAGATCGTCCCACTTGGTAGCCCCGTTCACGACAAGATAGAACGTGCCGCCGCGGTTGGTGACCATCAGGTCGTCCAGAATGCCGCCATTTTCATCCAGTAACAGCGAGTAGCGCAGACGACCCGGCTTCAGCGCGGAAATCTCGCCCGGGAGCAGTGCTTCCAGAGCCGTGGCGGCGGCGGCTTGGTCGCCGTCTTCGCTCGATATTTCCAGCTGCCCCATGTGGCTGACATCGAACAGGCCTGCATTTTCGCGCGTCCAGAGATGCTCGGCGATGATGCCTTCATATTGCACCGGCATCCAGTACCCGGCGAACTCGACCATGCGGCCGCCCCGCTCGCGATGCCACAAGTCCAGCGGCAGGCGCTGCGTTTCGAGGACGGCTTCCTCATCATCAAAGGAATCGATTTCGCTCAAGGCACAGCTCCGCACAGACTTGGCACACCCAACAGGTGCCCCCTCTGTCACGGAAGCCTGAGAGCTTTCCCCCGGTTCCCGCAAAAAGCGGATCGGGGTTACACCTTCGGCGGCCGCCCCCGCACGGGGATCGGCACTTTCCAGAGTATCGCTATCGACGAAGCGCGGTCCTTTTTGCCTGAGAGTTTCCGGGGCGGTTGCTCCTTCGGCGTCACCAAGACCCGTTTTCGCGAATCGTTGGCGATCTCTCCCGCGCTGTCAGCGAGTGGCCGGAGGGATGCTAGATAGCCTGCGCCAAGTCAACGCGGGCGATGTGACATGTGCGCGCATTCCCTGCCACCGGAACTATTTGGATAATCCGCTTGCCGAACCTACCACATGGTATAGAAAGCCGTTGACAGGCGCGGTTCAGGTTTCTATACCGATAGGTACAGAAGAACGCCGCCGCTCTATCCCCTCGGCATCAACGTCCTTCTTCATCGGCTCCGGCGCCCGCCGTGCCGGAGCGTGTCCTGATGTGCGTTCCGCCATCCCCCCCGCCGGGGCGCACATCAGGGCCTTTTTGGGAGGATTGAGATATGGCATTCGTAAACTTCGCCGATGCCGCTCCTGCGGCTCTACCCATCGCTCACTCGGCGATCTTCGCGATGCGCCGTCCCGAAGCGGTCGAGCCGTACGTCGCGCTGCCGCAGGTCGCGCCGCTCGACGCGCTGGAGCGCCGCGTGATCGAATTGGCTCGGGGCGATGGCATGGAAACACTCAAGCCCCGCCGCAAACGCTCGTGGCTCGCCCGGCTGATCCTGGGACCGCAAGCTCCGTCACCAGTGCTTGCGAACGAGCGGCTGGAGGCGTTGCGCCGCCTGGCCGTACAAGCCTGGCATCACGGCTACACGCTGCCCGCCTCTGCCCTGCACGAAGCCCGCAAGGCGGGCTGGGACGAGCGGCAGATCGGTGCCGTGATCGACATGATCGGCCGCCTGCAGCCTCCCGTCCGGCGCCTCGCCGCCTGACGGCGGACCTGCGCAAACGACGCGGCCCTGATGGGGCGGGCTTCACCACCGAAGCCCGCCCTTTCTCTTATGCTTTGTCGAACAAGTCGCGATACTGGCGCGGCTGAGACCGCAGGTACTGCGGCGGCGCAGTGACCTGCGCACCCAGATGCGCAGCGGCGTGCCACGGCCAGCGGGGGTCGTAGAGAATACCGCGCGCCAGAGCGATCATGTCCGCATCGCCGGTGGCGACGATGGCTTCCGCCTGCTCGAATTCCGTGATGAGACCCACGGCCACTACCGGCATGGTCGTGGCCTGCTTCACCGCGCGGGCGAGCGGCACCTGGTAGTTGGGGCCGACGGGGATCTTCTGCGCCGGATCCAGGCCGCCGCTGGAGATGTGCGCGGCGGCGCAGCCACGCTTTTCCAACTCTCGGACCAAGGCGACAGTCTGCTCGGCATCCCAGCCACCCTCGACCCAGTCGGTGCCGGAAAGGCGCACGGTGACAGGTCGATCCGCCGGAAAGGCAGCCCGCACCGCATCGAACACCTCCAGCGGGAAGCGCATCCGGTTTTCCAAGCTGCCGCCGTACTCGTCTTCTCGATGGTTGGAGAGCGGCGAGAGGAACTGATGCATCAAATAGCCGTGCGCCATGTGCAATTGCACCGCTGCGATATCCAGGCGCGCGGCGCGCCGGGCGGCATCGGCAAAGGCCTGCACCAGCGCCGCGATCTCCGCCTTGTCCAGCGCCAGCGGCGCGGCCTCTCCCTCGGCATAGGGAGCGGGCGACGGCGCACGGGTCTGCCAACCGTTCACGTGATCGGCCGGGATTTGCTTCTCACCCAGCCATGGCACATCCGTGGAAGCCTTGCGTCCGGCGTGCGCCAACTGGATCGCGATCGGCATGTCGGAATAGGAACGCACTGCTTGCAGCGTGCGGGCCATTGCCGCTTCGGTGGCGTCGTCCCAAAGACCGACATCGGCGTAGCTGATGCGCCCTTCGGGCACCACCGCCGTCGCCTCGATCGTCAGCACCGCGGCGCCCGACAGCGCGAGATGGCCGAGGTGGATCGTGTGCCAATCAGTCATGCAGCCATCCACGGCGGAATACTGGCACATCGGGGCGATGACGATGCGGTTGGCAAGCGAGAGACCGCCGACCTCAATCGGCTCGAACAACTTGGGTGAAGGCACGGCGATGCTCCCGGAGAATCCTGCAAAACGGGGACTTGGTATCGCATGAGCCCTCTCACAAGGCGCTGACAGCCGCGCTTATTGGCAAGACGGTTGCATGAAGCGGCAGAGAGGATGAGACGGACCGCCTTAACCCACGAAAAAGGGCGACGCTCCGTTCGAAGCGCCGCCCCCAGATCGGTACTTGAAAGGTCGCTCAGGCTGCGGCTGCAGCCTCGACCTTCTGCGTCGAACCCTGGTAGATTTCGTCGATCGCCTCGCCCAGCGACTTGTCGAACTCGTCGTCGGTCATCTGCGAGCGCAGATCCTGCAGCAGCGCGCGGCTGAAGCTGGCGATGATGCCCTTGTTCTTGGACAGCTCGACGCACGCTTCGGGGCGCTCGTAACCGCCGGAAAGCGCGACGACGCGCAGCACCTTGGGATGCTCCACCAGCGGATCGAACGTGCCGGGCTTCACCGGCAGCGACAGCTTGAGCATCACTTGAACGCCCTCGTCCAAGCCGTCGAGGCCCTTGAGGATTTCCTGAAGCAGGATCGCGTCACACTCGGCGCGGGTCTCGCTCTTGATGTTGATCTCGGGCTCGAGCATCGGCATCATGCCGTGGCTGAGAACCTGCAGGCCGATCTCGAACTGCTGCTTCACGATGGCGGCAATGCCTTCCTGGTTGGCCGAGTTGATCACCGACCGCTCCTTGGTGCCATAGACGCCCAGCGCCTTCGAGCGCTCCAGCAGCGCGTCCAGCTCAGGCATCGGCTTCATCAGCTGCACGCCGTTGGCCTCGTCTTCCAGACCCTTGTCGATCTTGATGAAGGGAACCACGCCCTTCGCAATCAGCGCCTGCGGGGTGGGCACGCCATCGACCTGGCCATCCATGGTGCGCTCAAACAGGATCGCGCCGATCACCTTTTCACCGGTGAACGCGGGCGATGAAATGATGCGGCTGCGCATGTCATGGATCAGGCCGTACATCTCGGCCTCAGTGCTCCACGCGCCCTCCTCGATGCCGTAGCCCTTGAGAGCCTTGGGTGTCGAACCACCGCTTTGGTCAAGTGCCGCGATAAAGCCTTTGCCTGCGGCCATCTTCGCCGTCATGTCGGAGGTCTGCATGATCTTCCCCTGTATTGGATCGCTGAACTTTGGCGACGTCTATCCGCCACCCGCTTTTTTCGCAACTGCGGCAATGGCGGACTGTACCATTTCAGGCGCCCACCGTTTGCCGGCGATTATCCGTCTGGCGCAGCAGCGCTGACAGCTTGCGGCGTAGCGGCAAGTCATACCACCGCACCGCCGCCCAGGACGCGATCAGCATCAGCGCCATGAACAGCGTCGCCGCCGGAATCGGCGTCAGGCCGACATACCGCACCGCCGCACGCATCGGTTCGATGAAGGACCAGTGCACCGCGTAAAGCGCATATGACGTCTCACCAAGGAACGCCGCGGCGGGCGCGATGAAGCGTGCCGGTTCGATCCGGCTGCCCAGGAATACAAGTACTGGCGAGAAGAACAGGATGATCGACAAGTCATAGATGGCGAACCATTCGCGCGGCATCGGCATTGCCAGCAACACGCCGATGGCAAAGATACACGCCACGCCCAGCCAGTGGGCGGGCCGCCCGTGGACAGCACCCCGACCTGGCAGCATCGCGATGATGATCCCCAGCGTGAAGGAGAATGCCGTACGCATCAGCGCGATGCCATATTCCCCCCACAAGGCGCCAATATTGCCCGAGCCGTTGTCCAGAATGATCGGCACCATGCCGATCGCCGCGACAATACAGATCGCCGGCAGGGCAAATCTGGGCAGGCGGAAAATCAGCACGATCAGCGCCAGATTGGCCACCACCTCGAAGAACAAGGACCAGGACGGCACGTTGAAAGGATAAAGCGGCAGCGTTGCCGGCGATGGCAGCATCGCCGCGTTGAACAGCGTGGCATTCAGCAACTTGCTCGCCGCCACCGGACGGTGCGGGTCACCCACCATGAGTTGCTGCACCGCCAGCGCTATACCCAGCAGCAGCCCCAGAAGAAACAGAGGATAGAGCCTGGCGAAGCGCTGCGCCATGAACCGACCGGCACTCAAGCCCGCCCGAAACCGGGGTAAATAGCTGCGATAAAGAACGAAGCCGGACAGCACGAAGAAGAAGTCCACCGCAACGTAGCCATGAGGCATCAGGTAGATATCGAAATGAAACAGCGCGACTGCGATTGCCGCCAGCCCGCGCATCCCGTCCAGAGTGACGTAACGCGCTGGTGGCTGCTCGGTCACGCCGGAGCTGACATCCGGAAAACCCGTCATGAAAGCGTCAACTCTGCGCCAGCTAGCGCCTGATGGTATGGAGGCCTTGGCCCCTGCCCCAGACGTATCGCGCGAAATCGAGGCACGCTGGCGCGAAGCCCGCACCTCTCGACTTCGCCCGCCACAATAAGGGGAAGAGGTTGCATAAGGGAAGAAGGATCAGGCCTCGAGCGCCACGACGCCGGGCAATTCCTTGCCTTCCATCCATTCGAGGAAAGCGCCGCCCGCGGTTGAAATATAGGAAAAGTCCTGCGCCACGCCGGCGTGGTTCAACGCCGCAACGGTATCGCCGCCGCCAGCGACGGAGACCAGCGTTCCCTCATGCGTCAGCGCCGCTGCCGTTTTGGCGAGAGCCACCGTCGCTGCATCGAACGGCTGCATCTCGAACGCACCCAGCGGCCCGTTCCAGACCAGCGTCTTGCAGGTCTTTAGTACGTCGCCCAGCGCCTCGGCAGCCGATGGCCCGGCGTCCAGGATCATCTCGTCCTCGGCCACCTCATGCACGTTGCAGGTGCGCAAGCTGGCCGGGTTTGCCGCGAATTCTTTGGACACGACGACTTCGTACGGAAGATGCACAGTGCAGCCCGACTTGTCGGCCGTTTCCAGGATCTTGTTCGCAGTGTCCGCCAGGTCATGCTCGCACAGCGACTTGCCGACGTTCACGCCTTTGGCGGCGAGGAAGGTGTTCGCCATGCCTCCGCCGATGATCAGGTGATCGACTTGCGTGACGAGGTGCGTCAGCACGTCCAGCTTGGATGAGACCTTGGCCCCGCCGACCACGGCAGCGACCGGCTTCACCGGCTTGCCGAGCGCGGCATCGAGCGCTTTCAGTTCCGCCTCCATCGAGCGTCCGGCATAGGCCGGCAGCACTTTCGCCAAACCCTCGGTCGTCGCATGCGCGCGGTGCGCGGCGGAGAACGCGTCGTTCACGTAGAAGTCGGCGTTTTCGGCCATCGCCTTCGCCAGGTCGGGATCGTTCTTTTCCTCGCCCTTCCAGAACCGCGTGTTCTCCAGGATCGCAATATCGCCAGGACGCAGGATGCCTACGGACTGCTTGACGATGTCACCCGCGATCTCGGGAACGAACATCACTTCCTTGCCCAGCACCTTTTCGACGGCGCCGACGACCATCGAGAGCGATTGTGTCGAGACACGCTCCCCCTTCGGACGGCCAAAATGCGCCAGCAGCAGGACCTTGGCGCCCTTCTGCGACAGTTCCAGTACGGTCGGTGCGGCAGCGCGGATGCGCGTATCGTCAGTGACGCTGCCGTCCTGCATCGGCAGGTTGAGGTCGACACGGACCAGCGCAACTTTACCGTTTACGTCACCAAGATCGTCCAGGGTCTTGAAACTGCTCATCTTTCGATCCTTATTTCATCGCCCACGGCGATCTCGCCGTCCGTCAATACTTTACCCAGAAAACCGCCCCGCCAGTCTGGCAGCAATGCGGCTTTCAGGCCGGGCAGCAATTCTTCCATGCGGCTGCATGGGTCGCATTCCTGCGTGATCTCTATGCGCAAGGTCGCGCCGATCGCCACGATCGTGCCGGCCTCGCGCGGCAGCCGTAGATGTTCGATCAGGAGATTGGCGCGGCGGGCATGCCATGGCAGCCTGTCTCCGGGGCGGACTTGGAGTTCGGCCATCGCCGCGTCCCAGCAATCAGCCTCTATGAGCGAGACTTGCCGGCGCCCCTTGCCGCCCGGTTTCACCGCGCCGCGAAAGTCACCTTGCAAGCCGCCCACGACGGAGACGCTGACGTGATCGATCGGCTCGATAGGTCCGCGCGGCCGTGCATGCCGCGCGATCCCGCCCAATCGTCCCGTCTGCGTCATCCGTTGATCGCGTCGCTTAGATAAGCTTGGCGATCACGCCGGCCGTGTCGACCATGCGGTTGGAGAAGCCCCACTCGTTGTCGTACCACGACAGCACGCGAACCAGCTTGCCTTCAAGCACAGCCGTTTCCAGGCTGTCGATGGTGGACGATGCCGGATCGTGATTGAAGTCGATCGAGACCAGCGGCTCTTCGGTGAACGCCAGCACGCCCTTGAGTTCGCCTTCAGCCGCTTCCTTGAGCAGCTTGTTGACTTCCTCAACCGAAGTGTCGCGGCTGGGCTGGAAGGTCAGGTCGACGACCGAGACGTTCGGGGTCGGCACGCGGATCGACGAACCATCGAGCTTGCCCTTCAGATCAGGCAGGACGAGGCCGACAGCCACGGCGGCGCCAGTGCTGGTGGGGATCATGTTCATCGCCGCAGCGCGGGCGCGGCGCGGGTCTGAATGGATTTGATCCAGGATCTTCTGGTCGTTGGTGTACGAGTGGATCGTAGTCATCAAGCCGCGCTCGATGCCGATCTTCTCGTGCAGGACTTTCGCCATCGGGGCGAGGCAGTTGGTGGTGCACGACGCGTTCGACACGACAAGATGCTCGCCGGTGAGCTGGTCATGGTTGACGCCATAAACCACGGTCAGGTCGACGTTCTTGGCCGGGGCCGAGATCAGCACGCGCTTCGCGCCGGCCGACAGATGCTTGGAGGCGCTGTCCTTGTCGGTGAAGAAGCCGGTGCATTCCAGGGCGATGTCCACGCCATTGGCGGCGTGCGGCAGATTGGCGGGGTCGCGCTCCGCCGTCACCTTGATGCGCTTGCCGTTGATGACGAGATCGTCACCATCGACTTCCACGGTGCCTTCGAAAGCACCGTGAACCGAGTCACGCTTGAAGAGGAGAGCGTTCGCCTTGGCGCTCGCGAGGTCATTGATCGAAACGAGTTCGAGATCGTGGTCGGTCCGCTCCAGGATGGCGCGAGCGACATTGCGCCCGATACGTCCGAAACCGTTGATCGCAACCTTGGTCGCCATGAGAACTTCTCCTTCTTAAGTGCTGATTCTATCCAGAATTTGGGGAACGATCGCATCCGCCGTGAAGCCGAAACGCGCAAACAGGTCCTTGGCGGGAGCCGACGCGCCAAAGCGATCAAGGCCAATGTTGAGGCCGTTGACCATCGTGTAACGCTCCCAACCCCAGGTCACGCCCGCCTCGATCGAGACGCGCAGGATCTGCGACGGGTCGGCATCGGGAAGGAGATCGCGCTTGTAGGCTTGGTCCTGCTGCTCGAACAATTCCAGGCAAGGCGCGGAGATCACGTCTGCACCGATACCCTGGCCTTCCAGTTTCTCGGCCACCTGCAGCGCGATCTGCACTTCCGAGCCGGTCGCCATCAGGATCACCTTGCGGGCGCTTTGCGCGCTCTTGAGGCGATAGGCCCCGCGCGCGGACAGCATGCCGCCTTCGTGGCGCAGCTGCGGCAGGTTCTGGCGGGTCAAGGCCAGCACCGACGGCGTCTTGGGCGATTGCAGAGCCAGCATCCAGCACTCCGCCGTCTCGATCACATCGGCTGGGCGGAACACGTTGAGATTGGGGATCAGCCGCATCGACATGATGTGTTCGATCGGCTGGTGCGTCGGCCCATCCTCACCAAGGCCGATGGAGTCGTGCGTCAACACGTAGACGACGCGCGTTTCCTGCAGCGCCGACATGCGGATGGCGTTGCGGCAATAGTCGGAGAAGATCAGGAACGTGCCGCCGTAGGGGATCACGCCCCCGTGCAGCGCCATACCGTTCATCGCCGCAGCCATGCCGAATTCGCGGATGCCGTAATAGACATAGCGACCGGCATAATCGTCTGCGGTCAACGGAGCCTGGTTCTTGGCCTTGGTGTTGTTCGAGCCGGTGAGATCGGCCGAGCCGCCGATCATCTCGGGGATCGCCGGCACCAGCACGTTCAGCGCGTTTTCAGACGCCTTGCGCGTGGCGATGTTGGCGTCACCCTGCAGCCAGGCATCGAACGCGGCGCGAATATCCGCGTCTTCGGGAAGTTCACCCTTCATGCGGCGCTGCAGTTCCGCTCCTTGCGGATCGGCGGCGGCACGAGCCTCCCACTCCTCACGCGCGGCAACACCGCGGCGACCCGCCTCGCGCCAATCGGCCAGAACGTCTTCAGGAATAACGAAGGCTTCGGACGTCCAGCCCAGGCCCTGGCGGGTCAGCGCGATCTCGTCAGCCCCCAAGGGCGAGCCGTGGACATCGTGACCGCCCTGCTTGTTCGGTGAGCCCTTTCCGATGATCGTGCGGCAAGCGACCAGGGTCGGCTTTTCGGACAGGTCGGCTTCCGCCAGCGCCCGCTCGATGTCCGCGAAGTCGTGACCATCGCACTGGATCACGTCCCAGCCCGAAGCACGATAACGTGCCGGGATATCTTCGGTGGTGGAAAGCGAGGTATCGCCATCGATGGTGATGCGGTTATCATCCCACAGCACTTTGAGGCGGCCCAGCTTCAGCGTGCCGGCTAGGCCGATCGCCTCGTGATTGATGCCTTCCATAAGGCAACCGTCACCCGCGATCACCCAGGTGTTGTGATCAACAAGGTCATCGCCGAAGGTGGCGTTCAAATGACGCTCGGCAGCGGCCATGCCCACGGCCATCGCCAAGCCCTGACCCAGTGGGCCGGTGGTGCATTCGATACCGGGAATCAGGAAATTCTCAGGGTGGCCGGCGCAGACCGAACCCATCTGGCGGAAATTGCGAATATCCTCGATCGCCGGGCTGTCATAACCGGTCAGATAAAGGAGCGAGTAAATCAGCATCGAGCCGTGGCCGGCGGACAGGACGAAACGGTCGCGGTCGGCCCAGTCCGGGCGCGAGGGATCGAAACGCAGGAACTTGCTGAACAGCACCGTGGCGACATCGGCCATCCCCATCGGCATGCCGGGGTGGCCCGAATTGGCTGCCTGCACCGCGTCCATCGACAGCGCACGGATGGCGTTCGCCATCGGCGCGTAGCGGGTGGGATCGAAGCTCATGCAGGTACTCCGCGCAGTCTTTGGTTGGCGAACGCCGATTCGTATTTTCGCGGCCTCCTTCGCGGCTCGGGCCATCCCCGTCAAGGCGCGGCCCGGCGCGTATAGGGCACTGGCGAGGATATTCATTCACAGCTTTCTGCCGCAAATGCTTGTGCCGCCGGGATTGCACGCTAGCCAGAGCGAATGGATGAGGGATCACTCATCGCGTCGCTTGACCGGATCGAGGCTGCCCTCGCCCGCGTCGAGGCGTGCGCGCAGCTTACAGCCGGAGCATCCGCGAAGGCGCCGGACGACGATCTGGAACGCAGGCACGTGGCGCTTCGCGGCAGCGTTCAGGCGGCGCTCGCGCGGTTGGATGCGCTGCTGGACGAGCGGGAAACATGAGCAACGTCCAACTCACGATCGGAGGGCGCGGCTTCACCATCGCCTGCGCCGATGGCGAGGAAGCGCACATCACCCGCCTGGGCGAGATGATCGACGCCATGGTCTCCGAAGGAGGCCTGCGCACCCAGAACGAACCGCGGATGTTGCTCTACGCCTCGCTGATGCTGGCGGACCAGTTGCATGAAGCGTTCCGGCGGCTGGACGCGCAGCCCACGCTCGATCCCTCGGCCGCCCAGCGCCTCGACCAGATCGCGGCCAGGCTGGAAACATTGGCCGCACAAATGGAGCACGCGGCACCTTGAGTGACCGAGTTGCAAGCCCTACATAGGGTTTGACGGGATCTGCCCGGCACGTGCCGTTCGAACATCCCTGAGGCTATAAGTAATCCATATGGGGGCTGTCCCTGGTCGGATCCTGGTCCGGCACACATGGTTCCCACCTGACGTTGACGCGTCAGAGGATTTCTAGGAAACGACCCACGGTGGACCCGTCACCCCCGACCGATCTGAGCGAAGAGAAGACGCGGCTGCGAAAGGCCTTCCGCGCCGCGCGGCGCGAGCATGTGGATGCTCTGCCGCAAACGATGCGCGCGTTGCTGTTTTTGCGACCGCCTGTGCCCGTCGTGCAAAAGATACCTGAGGCGGCGATCGTCGGCCTGTATTTTCCTCATTCCCACGAGGCGCCGGCACTGTCCTACGCACGGTGGTTTCATGAACGCGGGCATTCTGTCGCCCTGCCGCGGTTCGAAAGCCGCGAGGCGGCGATGGCGTTCCATCGCTGGGACAACCCGCTGGACGAGGAAAGCCTGAAGGCCGGACCTTTCGGCATGCCGCAGCCGGACAGTGATACGGATCCGGTCGTTCCTGATGTCCTGTTCATGCCGCTGGTGGCCTTCACTGCAAATGGCCAGCGACTGGGCCAGGGCGGCGGGCATTACGATCGTTGGCTGGAGGCCTATCCCGACACGCTGACCATCGGCCTAGCGTGGGATGCGCAACTCGCGGAAAGCTTGCCACATGAAGCGCATGATCGCCCGCTGAAGATGGTGGTGACGCCGACGCGGCTATACGAAACCCCGGCCTTGCAAGAGAGAGACCGTTGATGCGCGAAGAGCCAACATGGCGGATCCCGGTGGGGATACTGGGCCTGGTGGTCGCGCTGGGGCTATATGGGCTGGCGATCGCCAACCTGCTTGCACCCTGGATCGCCGGGTGGCCGGCTCTGGCGCAGGCGCCGGTTTATCTGGTGCTGGGGATCGTGTGGATCCTACCCTTGCGGCGGTTTCTGATCTGGATGGAAACCGGACGCTGGGGCTGATCCCCGGCCCTTCGCATCGCTTTAATTTTCGTCGGTAACGAACCAAGCTGAGCATTCTGCAGCAGGCGCTGACGCGGCCTGCTTCCGCCCGGCCTGAACGGTCGGAGGGCGGCCCCGGCTAACTTGCCAAGGCCACCCTATCATCCGATAAAATCAGAAAAATTCCCCAAGTGGCGCGAGTGACGGGACTTGAACCCGCGACCTCCGGCGTGACAGGCCGGCGCTCTAACCAACTGAGCTACACCCGCGTTCTAGAACGTTTTTAGGCGTGCACCCCTTGGGGAGCCGCGCCTCTATGGCAGGTGGCGGGGGCTGTCAACACTGCTTTCTCGGCTCTGTCATTTTTCCTGCCGGGCCCCCTAAAATACCACCGCGAATAAGGTGCGGTTAGCGCGGCATTAGCGCGCCAACAGCACCGCCGGAGCCTCTATGAGTTTCTTCAGCGCCTGCGCGAAGCTGGCGGCATCCCAGCCGTCGACGACGCGGTGATCACAACTCATCGAGATATTCATCAGCTTGCGCTTCTCGACCCGCTCCTGCCCGTCCGCACCGCGCACGAACATCGGCCGCTCGACGATGCGGTTGGGACCGATGATCGCGACCTCCGGGCGGTTGATGACAGGCGTCGTCGCCACGCCGCCCATTGGCCCCAGCGAGGTGACCGTGATGGTGGAGCCGGAAAGCTCTGCCGACTTGGCGGTGCCTTCGCGGGCGGCTTGGGCGAGGCGGCCGATCTCGTGCGCCAGTTGCCACAAGTTACGATCCTGCGCGTCCCGAATCACCGGCACCATCAGGCCTGCCGGAGTTTGTGCCGCCATGCCCAGGTGCACCGCGCCGTAGCGGGTCACTACGCCCGCGTCATCGTCGTAATGAGCGTTGAGCATCGGGAACTCGGGGATCAGGCGGCAGATCGCGGTGATCAGGAACGGCAGCATCGTCAGCTTGGCCCGATCCCCCCGGGCTGCATTCAACTGCGCGCGCGCTTCCTCCAAGGCGGTGACGTCGTACTCCTCGACATAGGAAAAGTGCGGGATGCGGCGCTTCGAGGCGGCCATGTTTTCGGCGATGCGACGGCGCAGGCCGATGACGCGCACCTGCTCGTCCGCACCCTTGCGCCCGGCGGGCTGGAAGCCACCTGCGGCGTTGTAGGCCAGGAAGGCATCGAGATCGGCGTGGCGGATGCGGCCATCCTCCGCGGAGCGCACTTCGCCAAGGTCTATGGCCAGATCGGCGGCGCGCTTGCGCACGGCGGGGCTGGCAAGGACTTTGGCGGCGGGGTGTGCTGGCTTTGAGCTACCCTTCCCGTTCGGGTCGAGCGGTGCCGAGACAAGAGGTTCAGGGGTTGCTCGCGGTATCTCGACTTCCGCTGCAGGCGGAAGCTTATCCTGAGCGCCCGCCGTGCGAGCAGACGAAGCGCTCGACACGAACGGGGGTGATGTCTGAATCTGCTCAGCCGCCATGGCGCGATCGGCATCATCGGCGTCGGGGTTTTCGGCCTCGATCCGCTCCTCGACCACCTCGGCCTTTGGCGCGGGAGCAGGCGCGGCAGCAGAAGCCGGAGCCGCCGGAGCTTCCTCCACGTCCCCTTCCGTCTCGATCACCACCAAGGGCGAGCCGATGGCGATCACGTCGCCCTCTGCGCCGGCCACTTCGACGATCTTGCCCGAAACCGGGCTCTCCATCTCTACAGTGGCCTTGTCGGTCATCATGTCGGCCAGGCGGCCGTCTTCCTCGACCATGTCGCCGATCTTGACGTGCCAGGCGACGATTTCAGCCTCGGCGATGCCTTCGCCAATGTCGGGCAAGCGAAATGTGTAACGACCCATTGGATCAGTCCTTCAACAAACGATCGACCGCCTCGCCGATGCGGACGGGACCGGGGAAATACGCCCACTCGAGGCTGTGCGGATAAGGCGTGTCAAAACCGGTGACGCGCTCCACCGGGGCTTCCAGGTGATAGAAGCACCGCTCCTGCACCAGCGCCGACAATTCCGCGCCGAAGCCGGAGGTGCGCGTCGCCTCGTGTATCACCAGGCATTTCCCGGTCTTTTCCACAGAGACTTGCACAGTCTCGATGTCGAGTGGCACCAGGGTGCGCAGGTCGATGATTTCGGCATCGACGCCCTTTTCGGCCAATACCGCCTCGGCAACGTGGATCATCGTGCCGTAAGCCAGCACGGTCAGCGCCGAGCCTTCCCGCACCACGCGCGCCTTGCCCAGCGGGATCTTGTAGTACCCTTCGGGCACCTTGCCGCCGGGATGGCTCTTCCAGGTTTTGGAGGGGTTGTCGTAATAGCCGTCGAACGGACCGTTGTAGATGCGCTTGGGCTCGAAGAAGACGACCGGGTCATTGTCCTCGATCGCGGCGATCAGCAGGCCCTTGGCATCGTGCGGGGTGGCCGGGATCACAGTCTTCAGGCCCGCGACGTGGGTGAACAGCGCCTCCGGGCTCTGGCTGTGCGTCTGCCCGCCGAAAATCCCGCCGCCGAACGGAGAGCGGATCGTGATCGGCGCGGTGAACTCGCCGGCAGAGCGATAGCGCAGCCGGGCCGCCTCGGACACCAGCTGGTCGAGGCCGGGATAGATGTAGTCTGCGAACTGGATTTCCGGCACCGGGCGCAGGCCATAGGCGGCCATGCCCACCGCCGCGCCGATGATGCCGCATTCGTTGATCGGCGAATCGAACACGCGGTTCTTGCCGAACTTGCTCTGCAGCCCGGCGGTGGCGCGAAACACGCCGCCGAAATAGCCCACGTCCTCACCCATGATGACGATATCGGGATCGCGGGCCATCATGATGTCGAGCGCTTCGTTGATCGCCTCGATCATGTTGAGCGGGCGCGAAGGTGCATCGTGCAGGCTGACGGGTTCTTCCTCGATCATCAGCGTGTCTCCCCGTCTTCTTTCCATTCGGGCCATTTGGTCCGCCGCTCGCGAATGGCCTGCTCGGCCTGCTCCTCAAGATGCCAGGGCAGTTCCTCGAACACGTCCTCGAACATCGTGTGGAACGGGTGATGGAGGCCGTGGCCGAGGATGCCGTTCTTCTCGGCCTCCTTGGTGGCGGCCTTCACCTGCTCCGCCAGTTCGCGATCCATCGCGGCCTGCTGCTCTTCAGACCATTCGCCCAGCGCGATAAGGTGGTGCATCAGCCGCGCGATCGGATCGCCCAGTGGCCACTCCTGCCGCTCCTGCGCGGAACGATAGGCGCTGGGATCGTCGGAGGTGGAATGCCCCTCGGCGCGATAGGTGAAGTGCTCGATCAGGGTTGGCCCGCCATTCGCCCGCGCCCGGTCCGCGGCCCAGCGCGTGGCGGCATAGACCGCCAGCGCATCGTTGCCGTCAACGCGAAGCCCGGCGATGCCATAGCCCTCCGCCCGTGCCGCGAAAGTGGCGCGCTCAGCCCCTGCAAAGCCGGAGAAGCTGGAAATCGCCCACTGGTTGTTGACGACGTTCAGCACCACCGGCGCGTTGTAAACGGTGGCGAAGGTCATCGCCGCGTGGAAGTCTCCTTCGGCGCTGGAACCCTCACCGATGAAGGCGGTGGCGATACGGGTGTCGCCCTTGATCGCGCTGGCCATCGCCCAGCCCACCGCCTGCGGGAACTGCGTGGCGAGATTGCCGGAGATCGTGAAGAAGCCATAATCGCGCGCCGAATACATGATCGGCAACTGGCGGCCCTTCAGCTTGTCCGCCCGGTTGGAATAGATCTGGTTGACCATCTCCAGCAGCGGATAATCGCGCGCGATCAGCACGCCTTGCTGGCGATAGCTGGGAAACACCATGTCCTGTCGATCGAGGGCATAGGCGCTGGCGACCGAGGTCGCCTCTTCGCCGGTACACTTCATGTAGAAGCTGGTCTTGCCCTGGCGCTGGCTGCGGTAGAGCCGATCGTCGAACGCCCGCGTCAGCGCCATCGTGCGCAGCATCCGGCGCAGCGTCTCCGCGTCAAGCTTGGGGTCCCACGGCCCGACGGCGCGGTGGTCCTCATCCAGCACGCGGATCAGATCGACGCACAAGGGCTTCGTTTCCGACGCCGGGCATGTCTCATCCGGGCGGGGTTGCGCACCGGCCGGTGGGATATCGATGTGCGAGTAATCGACGGTATCGCCTGGCCGAAAGCGCGGCTCGGGCACATGCAGTTGCAGTGGCGGCAGATTGCCGCGTGGCGGTGCCGAGTTGGAGCCGCTATCGGCCATTTCGCATCTCCCGCGCTTGCCCAGGAGACACGGCACCTGAGAAGCATTGTTCTAAGATGCGGTCATAATATTGCGCGCTTCCGCAATGTCAATCAGACCGCGACAGGTGCCGCGATGTGTTCCTGGGGTGCATATCCGCTCACCGTCATGTCTTCGATCCGATAGTCGAAGATCGAGGCGGGGCGCCGGTTGAAGGTCAATCTCCCCTCTCCTGCCGGGATCCGGGAAAGCTGTTCTTCCACCAGAGCCGCGTGATTGAGATACAGGTGCACGTCGGCTCCTGTCCAAACGACTTCGCCCGGCTCCAGGTTGCATTGCTGCGCCAGCATCCGCGTCAGCAGCGCCAGCGACCACATGTTGAAGGCAAAGCCCAGCCCCAGGTCGCAGCTGCGCTGAAACAGCATGCCGAAAAGCCGCCCGTTGGCGACGTGAAACTGATAAGTCTTGTGGCACGGCGGCAGCGCCATCGCGTCCAGCTCCGCCACGTTCCACCCTTCGATGATATGGCGGCGGCTGCCGGGGTTGTGCTGGAGGCTCTCGACCAACTGCGCGATCTGGTTGACGCCGGGGCCTTGCTTGTACAGCCCTTCGCCCACCGGCTGGTACGTCGGCCAGTCGACCCACTGCTTGCCGTAAACCGGGCCAAGGTCGCCCCAGCGCTCAGCAAAGTCCGCATCCTCCACGATCCGGCGGGAAAAGGCCGCCCGCTCGATCGGCTCACCGGTTTCGCGGCGATAACGGTCCAGCGGCCAGTCAGTCCAGATTTCCACCCCTTGCGCGCACAGGGCGCGGATGTTGGTGTCTCCCGTTAGGAACCACAGCAGTTCGCGCGTGGCTGTTTTCCAGTAGACGCGCTTGGTGGTCAGCAGCGGCATTGCGCCATCGGCCAAATTGAAGCGGATCGTCTCGCCAAACAGTGATCGCGTGCCGACGCCGGTGCGGTCCACCCGCTCGTCGCCCTCTTCCCAAATGCGGCGCATCAGGTCCAGGTACTGCCACTCCCAGTGGCGCGAGCGGTCGTTAGCATCAGCCATCCGCGTTGATTAGGCCCGCCACACCGACGTGCCAAGCCGACGCGGAGAAAAGCACACAGAGTTGTCGCTGCCCGCTTGCCCTCCCCCCAATCGCTCTCTATAGGCGCGCTCCTGCCTCGAGCCGACGCAAGTCGGCACGATCGGTCGGGGAGTAGCTCAGCCTGGTAGAGCACTGTCTTCGGGAGGCAGGGGCCGGAGGTTCGAATCCTCTCTCCCCGACCATTTCATTTTTTTGCTGGTGGTTGCGTTTGCTGGGCTTCGCGACGGTGGCCCTTGGGGCCCGCGAACATCATTACCCGTTCTTAATCACACTCTAAGCATTTCCGGCTAGTTCTGTGCCCGTAGCAGGGGTGGATCGGCATGAATGTTCCGGAGATGCTCGTCCGGCGGGTGGATGAGTTAAATGGCAAGGCGCGCTTTTTCGTTGCCGCCGTGGCGGTGATGGGCCTGTTGCTGATCGGTTCTTCCATCGTCGCATGGCAATCGAGCAAGGAGCAGAAAAGGCTCGACGCCGCCTACACCCAGACGTTGCGCGTGCTGCGCACCACGGCGACCGTCAAGGTGGCGACACTGGAAACCTTGCGGGGTGAACGCGGCTTCCTGCTGACCGGCCGCCCCGCCGAACTGCAACCATACTTTGCCGGTCGCCGCGAACTGGCCCGCAGTCTCGACGAACTCGATCGCTACGTGCCCGAATCGAACGGCCATGATGCGATGTACGATCTGCGGCACAGCGCCGGTGAATTCCTGCTCCATGTGGACGAGGTGGTCCGCCTCACCCGAGCCGGTCAGATCGACCGCGCACGGCTGGCAGTGCAGCGTAGCGCGGTGGGCGATGTGATCGCCGCGATCGATCGCACGTCAGACGTGGTGATCGCCGAGGAGCGCGCGCGGCTGGACGATTTGCAGGACAATGCGGCGCGCGTGATGAAGACGCTGCTGCGGTTCGTCTATCTCACCTCCTTCGCCGGCCTGTGCCTGCTGGCCCTGGCCGTGGTCGCCGCGATCGCCTTGCGCCGCTCGTTCCAGCGCGAGAAGGCCTATCAGGCCGAGCTGCGCAAGCGTGCCGAAACCGACGAGTTGACCGGCGTTTCCAACCGGCGCGAACTGCTCAGCTATCTGGAAACCCGCATGGCCGAAGCGCGTCGACTGGGCACGCCCCTGTCGTTCGCCATGTTCGACATCGACAACTTCAAGCGCGTCAATGACACGCACGGCCATGGCGTGGGAGACGAGGCCATTCGGCACGTCGTGTTCAATGCGCAGGCCACGGTGCGCATCAATGATCGGATCGGACGCATGGGCGGCGAAGAATTCGGGATCGTCCTGCCCAAGTCCTCCGAAGAAAACGCCTACATGGTGTGCGAACGCATGCGCGCGCGGCTGCGAGGCAATCCGTTTGCGCTGGACGACACATCGGTGCTGCTGGTCACGATCAGCACCGGCATCGCCAGCCTGACGGCGGACGATGACGCAGCCAGCTTGATCGAACGAGCGGACAAGGCGCTTTACGAAGCGAAACGCAGCGGACGCGACGTGGTGAAGCTGGCGGCCTGAAGCTGGCTTTTCCCCCTTGATCTATTTCCTAATCAAGGCCGCTCAACCACCCCGCAGCAGTTGCACACCCCAATCGCGTTCGAACAGATAGAGCAACAACCGGGCCGCTTCTCCGCGGGGGCCGGACAGGCCGCCGTCGCGCTCGATCAGCAGCCGCGCGTCGTCATGGGCGATCGGCAGCAGTCTCTGGATCTGCTCCAGCGTCGCCACGCGAAACGGCGTGTCGCCTGACTGGCGCGTGCCGAGCAGTTCGCCGCCGCCGCGCAGTTCCAGGTCTTCCTCCGCCAGACGAAAGCCGTCCTGCGTCTCGCGCATCAAGGCCAGCCGCTTGCGACCGGTCTCCGAAAGCTCGGCACTGCGCAGCAGCAGGCAGACTGACTTTTCCGATCCGCGCCCCACGCGCCCGCGCAGCTGGTGCAACTGCGCCAGGCCAAAGCGCTCGGCCTGCTCGATCACCATCAGCGTGGCGTTGGGCACGTCCACGCCCACCTCGATCACCGTGGTCGCCACCAGCAGCTTGGCCGCGCCGGAGGAAAACCGCTCCATCGCGGCGTCCTTCTGTTCGGGCCGGAGCTGTCCGTGAACCAGCACGACGTCATCTCCGAATCGCAGTTTAAGCGCTGCAAAGCGCGCCTCGGCGGCGGCGAGATCGTCACCCTCGCTTTCGCGCACCATCGGGCAGACCCAATAGGCCTGGCCGCCCCCTTCCAGATGGCGAGCAAGCGCACCGGCCACATCGTCCATCCGGTCGATCGCGATGACGCGGGTGTCGATCGCCTGTCGTCCCGGCGGCAGTTCGTCCAGGCGCGAGACGTCCATCTCGCCATATTGCGCCAAGGTCAGCGTGCGCGGGATCGGCGTTGCGGTCATCGCCAGGAAGTGCGGGGCACGCCGCCCCTTGCGCGCCAGCAGCAGGCGCTGGCTGACGCCGAAGCGATGCTGCTCGTCGATCACCGCCAATGCCAGGTTCTTGTAGGCCACCGCCTCCTGAAAGATCGCATGGGTGCCGACCAGAATGTCGATCGAGCCGTCCAGCAGCCCCATCAGGATCGATTCGCGGGCCCGGCCTTTGTCCCGCCCGGTCAGCAGGGCGATCTCCACCCCGGTGCCCTGCACCATGCGCATCAGCGTTTCGTGATGCTGGCGCGCGAGGATCTCGGTCGGCGCAAGCATGGCCGCCTGCGCGCCGGCCTCCACCGCGATCAGCATGGCAGTGAGCGCCACAACCGTCTTGCCCGAGCCGACATCACCCTGCAGCAGCCGCAGCATCGGCGCGGATTGCGCCAGATCGCCCTCGATCTCCGCGATCGAGCGTTGCTGCGCCCCGGTCAGCGCGAAAGGCAGGCTCAGCTTGGATCGCAAGCGCCCGTCACCCACCAGCGCCAGCCCCTTCTGCGTCCGGTTGCTGGCACGCACCAGCATCAGCGCCAGACCGTTGGCCAGCAGTTCGTCATAGGCCAGCCGATCACGCGCCAGGGGATTGGGGCCGCGATGCGCGAGTTCCAGCGCCTCGCGCCAGGCCGGCCAGCCCATCCGCTCTACCAGGCCCGGCTCGCACCACTCCGGCAAGTCCGGCACCGGCTTCAGCGCCTGGCCGACCAGCCCCGTTATCCGGCCCAGCGTCATTCCTTCCGACAGACCATAGACCGGCTCGCGCACTTGCCCTGCCAAGGCAGAGGCTGCTTCGGCGATATGGTCTGGGTGGACCATCTGCAACATCTGGCCATACTGGTCGAGCCGCCCGGCGATCCACCGCTTCTCCCCCACCGGCAGCGCTTTCTTGGCGGCATAGGAGGCGCGGCCGAAATAGCTGATCGCGCAAACGTTGCCGCGCGCATCTTCCGCCAGCACGCGGAATGGCCCCCGTCCCGTGGACGAGCGATGCTCTCGCACCGTCAGCGCGACGATGATGTTCTCCCCCACCGTGGCCTCATCCAGATCAGCAACGGCATGCCGCTCCACGAAGCGCTCGGGCAGATGGTAGATCAGGTCACGCACGCGCGTGAGGCCCAGCTTTTCCAGCGGGCGCATCAGCTTGGGGCCGACGCCTTCCAGCGCCTGCGCTTCGACGAACAGGGGATTGAGTGCCTCGGGCCGCATGGCGCGCCTTCTAGCCCGCTAACGGACCGTTTCGCCAGTCGCCTCGGAACAGCCGGGTGTAAAGGATCGTTGCGGCTGCACGTTTGTCATAGAAAAGGAGAAGCCATGTCGCTGCCCAAGGGAACCGCCATCGCCGTTGTCGACGGAACCAAGTTCGAATTGTACCGCAACACCGGCACCGAAGCAGAACCCAAGCTGGGCGCGGTCGAGACGCCGGAACTGGAACTGACCAACTTCAGCGCCGGCGCACGCATCAACGATGGCGGCGCAAGGCATTCGGCCCGGACCGGAGACGGCAGCAACGATTCGGTGGATGAAAGCGCGCACGCCATCGCCGTGGCGGATTGGTTGAACCACCAGGTGCTGACCAACAAGATCGAAAGCCTTGTGATCATCGCGGATCCCAAATCGTTGGGAGAGATGCGCAAGCGCTATCACAAGCAGCTGGAAGCCGTGCTGAAAAAGGAACTGTCCAAGACGCTGACCGGGCGCCCGGCAGGCGACATCATGAAGGCGCTGGAAGACTGAACCGCGTGCGTCGCTCCGGGGTTTTCTCGGCGCGACGCGCAGGTGCAGCCTCCTCATCCCCTTGTCCCTCCCTGCACGTTGGCTTACCTCGCACCCCATGTCTTCACCGAACCCCGGCCCCGAGCTTCCGCCCCGCCTCGCCCGCATCCGCTTCCGCGCCTGGCACCGTGGTACGCGGGAGGCGGACTACATGATCGGCTGCTTCTTCGATCGCTTCCACCAGGATTGGTCGGAGGAAGACGTGCTGTGGTTCGAGGATCTGCTGGAAGAGGATGACGTTCACGTGATGGCCTGGGCGCTCAAGACCGAGCCGGTGCCGGAACGCTATGCCGGCGCTCTGATGGAGCAGATGCAGCAACTGGATTACGTTGATATTCCCAGGTGAGCGCATCGGGCTGACTTAGCCGAGCCAGCTTGCCAACCAGAACACTTGCCGAACGCAGCCCTCCCGCTTATCGGGTCGGCGCATGCCCCGCCCTCGCCGATTTCCCAGCAGTCATGCCTGATATCCAACGCATCCTCACCGCGTCCGCGCCGCTGACCCTGTCCTCCGTGGTGCGCGGGGCGCAGCCGCTTGTCATGGCGGACCTCGCGCGGGCGGCGGCATCCAAGGGCAAGGGCGGCCGCGCCGTCTTCGTCGCGACGGCGGAGGCGGAGATGCGCGCGGTGGCAGAAGCCGCCTCGTTCTTCGCGCCCGAGTTGGACGTGATCGAGTTTCCAGCGTGGGACTGCCTGCCTTACGATCGCGCCAGCCCCGCCTTGTCGGTCAGCGCGCGTCGGTTGTCGGCGCTGCATCGCTTGCAGGCTAAGCGCGAGGGGCCGCAGCTTCTCGTCACCACCGTCAATGCCCTGCTGCAACGGGTGCTGACGCCGTTCCGCATCCGCGAATCCGTGCGGCTGCTGATGCCGGGGCTGGAGATCGGGCATGAAAGCCTGATCGGCCTGCTGCGCCGCCAGGGCTATCAGCGCACCGACACCGCTATCGACGCGGGCGAGTTCGCGGTGCGCGGCTCAATCTTCGATATCGTGCCCTCGGGGCTTGATGCGGGCCTGAGGCTCGACTTCTTCGGCGATGAGCTGGAAACGCTCCGCCTGTTCGACACGTCCACCCAGCGATCGACAGGTCCGATCGACGGCCACCTGCTGCTCCCCGCCAGCGAAGCGCTGATGGATGAGGACACGGTGAAGCGTTTCCGTGCCCGCTATCGCGAAAAGTTCGGCGCGAACGCCACGGCTGATCCGCTCTACATGGCGGTCAGCGAAGGCCGCCGCCTTGCCGGCATGGAACACTGGCTGCCGCTGTTCGAAGACAAGCTGGTAACGCTGTTCGATCACCTCTCGAAAGACGATGTGGTGGTGTTCGACAGCGCGGCCCAAAGCGCGGGCGAAGAACGGTTGAAGGACATCGAGGACTATCACAAGTCCCGCCTCGATACCTCAGGCCAGAAGGCGGGCAGCTATCGCCCGCTGGCGCCGGACACGCTCTACCTTACTTCCGCCGAGTACGAGGATTGCGCCGCGAAATGGCCGGTCCACCGCGCCGATCCCTTCGCCCAGCCCGAAAGCGCCAAGGTGCTGGATTTCGGTTTCAGCAACGCCCGCGATTTCGCCCCCGAACGCGCGCGGGGTGACAACGCCTACGAAGCTGCCGCCAAACACCTCCACGCTATCGCCAAGTCGGGCAAGAAGGCGCTGTTGGCCGCCTATTCCACCGGCAGCCGTGCGCGCATCGCCTCGATCTTGGGCGAAGCCATGGCGCCGGAACCGGCGATGGCGGGCAACTGGCAGGATGCGCTGGGCAAGGCAAGCAAGAGCCGCCCCGCCGCGCTGGTGTTGCCGCTGGAAACCGGCTTCGCGAACGACGAACTGGAGATCATCACCGAGCAGGATATCCTGGGTGACCGGCTGGTCCGCCGCAAGAAGAAGAAAAAGGATTCCGACGCCTTCCTCGCCGAACTGGCGGCGCTGACGCCCGGCGACTTCGTGGTCCACATGGATCATGGCATCGGCCGCTACGAGAGGCTGCAGTCGATCCCGGTGGGCAAGAGCCCGCACGACTGCGTGATGCTCACCTACGCAGGCGGCGACAAGCTCTACATCCCGGTCGAGAATCTGGACGTGCTTTCGCGCTACGGCTCGGAAAGCGACGGCGTCGCGCTGGACAAGCTGGGCGGCGAAGGCTGGCAACGGCGCAAGGCCCGCCTCAAGGAACGCATCCGCGAAATCGCGGACGAATTGATGAAGACCGCCGCCGAGCGTGCGCTGCGCCATGCGCCCGTCTTCGAAGTGGAAAGCTCTTCCTTCAATCAGTTCGTCGATCGCTTCCCCTGGCAGGAGACCGACGACCAGGAACGCGCGATTGAGGACGTGCTGGGCGATTTGTCCGAAGGCAAGCCGATGGACCGTCTGGTTTGCGGCGACGTCGGCTTCGGCAAGACCGAAGTCGCCTTGCGCGCCGCATTCGTGGCGGCGATGGCCGGGCATCAGGTGGCGGTTGTCGCGCCGACGACGCTGCTGGCGCGCCAGCACTACACCGGCTTTTCGGATCGCTTCGGCGGCTTCCCGCTCAACGTCGGCCGCCTCTCCCGCCTCGTCACCGACAAGGAGGCGCGCCTTACGCGTGAAGGGCTGGCGAACGGCACCGTCGATGTCGTGGTGGGCACCCATGCCCTGCTGTCGAAGTCGGTCACGTTCAAGAACCTGGGTCTCGTCATCGTCGATGAGGAGCAGCGCTTTGGCGTCACCCACAAGGAAAAGCTGAAGCAGTTGCGCAGCGACGTGCACATGCTGACGCTTACCGCCACGCCGATCCCGCGCACGCTGCAGATGGCGATGAGCGGCCTGCGCGAACTTTCCACCATCCAGACCCCGCCGGTCGACCGCCTCGCGGTGCGGACCTACGTGATGGAATGGGACGACATGGTGATGCGCGAGGCGCTGCTGCGCGAACATCATCGCGGCGGGCAAAGCTTCATCGTCGTGCCGCGCATCTCGGACATGGCCGAGGTCGAAGAATGGCTCGCCAAGCATGTACCCGAAATCAAGCCGATCGCCGCCCACGGGCAGATGAGCCCCACCGAGGTCGAGGAACGCATGAGTGCGTTCTATGAGGGCAAGTACGAGGTGCTGCTCTCCACCACCATCGTAGAGAGCGGGCTGGATATTCCGCGCGCCAACACGATCATCATTCACCGCGCCGACCGCTTCGGCCTGGCCCAGCTCTATCAGTTGCGCGGCCGTGTGGGCCGATCGAAGCTGCGGGCCTATGCCTACCTGACGACGCCGGCCAATCGCGCCTTGTCCGAGGTCGCGGAAAAGCGGCTCAAGGTGCTGGGTGATCTGGACAGCCTGGGCGCAGGGTTCCAGCTGGCCAGCCACGATCTCGACATTCGCGGCGCGGGCAACCTGCTGGGCGACGAACAATCTGGCCATATCCGCGAAGTCGGCTTCGAGCTCTACCAGTCGATGCTGGAGGACGCGATCCTGATGGCGCGCGCGGGCGGCGCTGCGCTGGAAAAGAGCAACGCCGGACTTTCACCGCAAATCACGGTCGATGCGCCGATCCTGATCCCGGAAGATTACGTGCCGGATCTCGCCGTGCGCATGGCGCTTTACCGTCGCCTCAACGATGCCGACAGCACGGCCGAGATCGAGTCGATGTCGGCGGAAATGATCGACCGTTTCGGCCCGCTGCCCGATCCCACCGCCAATCTCGTCCGCCTGATCGAGATCAAGCGCCAGGCGATCGACGCGCATATCGCCAAGATCGACGTCGGCGCGCGTGGCTCGCTGGTCAGCTTC
The DNA here is from genome assembly GCF_964277725.1 of uncultured Novosphingobium sp. Classification (NCBI taxonomy): domain Bacteria; kingdom Pseudomonadati; phylum Pseudomonadota; class Alphaproteobacteria; order Sphingomonadales; family Sphingomonadaceae; genus Novosphingobium; species uncultured Novosphingobium sp. The sequence goes on from NZ_CAXYKL010000045.1 coordinate 24,702, forward strand.
CACAACGATGCCTTCCCCAACCCCGCCGGCCTGATCGCTTATGCCGAGCGGCTTGAAGGCACGATCAAGCTGCGCCCGGACAACAAGCTGGTGATCACGCGCGTCTGGGGCGATCCCAAGGCGCGGCTGAACGGGCTGTACCAACTGACCAAGGGCCTGAGCCAGATCGCGCGCAAGGCGGCGTAGAGGGGCCCGCGCGCCCCATTCCCACGCCTCGTAGCTGGCAGCAAACGTCGACCCGCCCAAGCTTACCCAATCGCAAGCAATCCTCCTTAAACCCTGCGCGCATGGCCACGCTTGCCCCCCGCACCAGAGACAGCATCGCTCCCGCCCGCTGGTCTTTCGCGCTTTCCACCCCCGCCGCCATTGCGATCATCGCCGTGGCGACGCTGCTGTTCCGCCTGGGCAGCCTGTTCCCGGAACAGATCGACTGGGACGAATGGAGCTTCATCCTGATGGGGGCGGACGTGGCGCACGGGCACTTGCCGTTCGTTCACCAGTTCGACCTGAAGCCGCCGCTGATCTTCTTCCTGTTCGGCGGCGTGATCGCGCTGGTCGGCAAGAGCTTGCTGGCGATCCGACTGCTTGGCACGGCCTGCGTCATCGCCGCCTCCAGCCTTGTGTACGTCACCTGCCGCCGCCCTGCCGGGAGATGGCCAGCCTTGGCCGGGGCCATGATCTGCGCCGTGCTGGCCTCTGCACCGTTCGGCCTCTCGACCAGTTCGGAATTGCCGGCGATCGTTTTCCTGAGCGGAGCGGCGTGGTGTCTTTCCCGCTCTCCGGTTTCGGCACGCGATGCCGCCATCGCCGGTCTGCTGATCGCGCTGGCCGTGCTGACGCGCACCAACCTGGCGCTTGTGGCTCTCGTGGTGGGTCTTGCCCTTCTCGCCGCCGCCATGCTGGCCCCGGCCCATGTCGCGCGCCGCTCCTGGCTGGCCTATGGCGTGGCGGGCGCGATCCCGCCGCTGCTGCTGGCCTTGATCTACGCCGCCGCCGGGGAGCTGGCGACATTGAAGCTCGCGATGATCGACGTTCCGCTGGCTTACTCGGGCCAGCTGGGCATGGGTGAAGTCGCGCGCGAACATGCGATGCAGTTCTACTACACCGCCCAGCGCGCACCGCTGCTGTATGGGTCTCCTTTGCTGCTGGCGCTGGCCGGCCTCGGGAGCGCGCTATCGGCCCTGCTGCGTCGGGAGAGGCGATGGGCGGAAGTGATGTTCCTGACCCTGGCCGCCGCGACGACCGGCTCGCTGCTGATCGGCGGCGCGGCTTACCCGCATTACTGGCTGCAACTGATGCCGTTCCTCGGCATCTTCGTAGCCCTTGGCGTCAGCGCGCTGACCAGATGGACCGCTGCCTTGCGATGGGCCGTGCTGGCGCTTGTCGGCCTGCCCGTGGCGGTATCGATTGCCGCGGCGCTACCCGAGGCGCATCGCACGCCGCGCCTGATAGCGCAAGCCGCCGCCTACATCCGCCAGACCGGCGGCGCGAACCCGACGATCTGGGCCTGGCACAAGCATCTGATCCACTGGTATCTCGATGCGCCGCAGCTCTCGCGCGCCGGGGTCCACCCGGACAATCTGGCGCGCCGCGCAATCATCGATACCCTGGCGCGCCATCGCTACGTAGGGCCGGACGAGGTCGGACGATTGATGGCGCTGCGTCCGCAATTCGTGATCACCGATGCGGGCGGCAAAGGCCTCGGCTGGATGCGTGCGGATGGCCGACCGGTGGACGCGTGGCTTGCGGCGAACTATCGGCTGGGCCGCCAATTCGGTGACGTTCTGGTCTACCGCCGCCGCTGACGGGTCAGGCCGAGACGGCCACCAGCTTGGCAAACATCTCCGCGCTCATCGGCTGGGCGCGGATGAAGCCTTGATAGTAAGCACAGCCTTCCGCCGCCACGCGGGCGCGCTGCGCCTCGCTCTCGATCCCTTCGGCGATCACTTCGAGGTCCAGCGCCTTGGCCATGGCGACGATCGCGCGCAGCACCGCCCTGTCGCGCCGATCGCGCCCGATACCGTCCACCATGGAACGGTCGAGCTTGAGATAATGCAACGGCAGCAGCTTCAGGTACCGGAAGTTGCAGAACCCCGCGCCGAAATCATCGAGCGCCATGCGGATACCGTTGGCCACGAATTCCGCCATGATCTGCGCGGCCAGGCCGATGTCGGTGATGAGCGCCTGCTCCGTCACTTCCAGGGTCAGCCGGTTGGGCGGAAATGCCGTCGCCCGTAAGGTGTCCAGCAGCTGGCCCGCATAGCTGCCGAAAGCCAAATCCGCTGCCGTCACATTCAGCGAAAGGCGCAAGTTGGCCGGCCAGTGGCCCGCCTGGTTCAGCGCCTTGCGTGCGATATGCTGGGATAGCGGCGTGATGTGATCGGTGCGTTCGGCAATGGCGAACAGCGCGCTCGCGCCGATGCGCCCCAGCTCCGGATGATTCCACCGCGCCAGCGCCTCCGCGCCGACCAGTCGATCGTCCGACAAGCTGAACTGCGGCTGATAGAGCACCTCGATCTCGTCCCGCTCGATCGCGGCGAGAAGATCGGCCTCCAATTGCGCCGACGAACGGCCCGGCGGTGTCGCCTCGCCGTTGGCCCACACGAATCGCGCCCCTTGCTTCAAGGTGGCCTGGCTGAGCGACTGGCCCAACCGGTCCAGCATCAGCTCGATCGTTTCGCTGGTCAGCATCCGGATCAGCGCCACGCGAGGTGACAGGCGCAGCACACCCGAAGGCAGCGCGATCGGACGTGAGACGACCTCCGTCAGTTCGTCGGCCACAAGTTGCCAACGCTCCCGACTGCAGGGCTCGGCCGCCAGCAGCAGGAACGAGCCGCCTCCGGCACGGGCGACGAGCCAGCGGCCTTCCAGTTCGCCGGCGGCGAAATTATTCATCCGGGTGGCGACTTCTTCCAGCGCTTCGTCCCCGGCCGCCTCGCCATAAGCCAGGTTCACCGCGTCGAACCGGCGTAGGCCCACCAGCATCGCGTGAAGGTGGGTGCTGCCTTCCTCGATCCCTTCGGTCGCCATCCACTCGGTAATGCGGCTTTGCGCGCTGTCTAGCCCGGTGGCACGATCGCGCGGCGCAGGTTCTCCGGCGTTGCTCAAGCCCGGCTCCCCGTTGGAGGACGGGGGCGCTGGAGCCGCCATATCTGCCTGTCGATAACCGCGCATCCTGATTGCCATAGCGCGAAAGCCCTTGCCAAACACGCGCAAATTGGACAGCCAATCTGTCGCCTGGCGGGACAACACGCGTCGGCGGTGAGGATATAGCGACGCGTGCAAACCAAGCTGGCCCTGATCGTCTCCGATACGCCCCAGGCGCAGGCCGGGGTGGAAGCCCTGCGCAGCTCTCACGATTGGGTTGCCCCGGCAGAGGCCGACGTGCTGGTCGTGGTGGGCGGAGACGGCTTCCTGCTCCATGTCCTGCATGAGATGCTCGATTGGGACCATGTGTTGCCCTGCTACGGCATGAACCTTGGCACCGTGGGCTTTCTGATGAACAGCCAGCAGGATGACGGTCGCCCGATCGCCCAGCGCGTGGCCGAAGCGCATTCCGTATCCGTCCGCCCGATCGAGATGCATGCGGTGGACAAGCACGGGCAGGAATTTTGCTACTACGCCATCAACGAAGTCTCTCTGCTGCGCGAAACCCGGCAGACGGCGAAGCTGGAAGTGCGCGTGAACGGCAAGGTGCGTATGGAGGAACTGGCGGGGGACGGCATCATGGTGGCGACGCCTGCCGGCTCTACCGCGTACAACCTTTCCGCTGGTGGGCCGATCCTGCCGCTGGGCTCTCGCATGCTGGCGCTGACCCCGCTCAGCCCCTTTCGCCCGCGTCGGTGGAAAGGGGCGATCCTGCCCGAAAGCGCCGAAGTGGAGTTCCGCATTCGCGAGCCGGAGAAGCGCCCCGTCGCCGCCGTGGCTGACCAAAAAGAAGTACGCGAAGTGCGCAGCGTGCGGATCGTCGCCAGCCAGGCCAAGGAACTGACCCTGCTGTTCGACCCCGGTGCCAGCCTGGAAGAACGCATCTTCGCCGAGCAATTCGAAGTTTGAAAACCCCTCGCAGCGGCAATGTCACCGACCATGCGAAAACGCGCCAATCCCGCTTGCCAAACGAATCCATGCTGGTATACGCGCACCCCTGCCCGACGGTGGAGACACTGACGGGCTGCTCCCCGATAGCTCAGCGGTAGAGCATTCGACTGTTAATCGAATGGCCGTAGGTTCGAATCCTACTCGGGGAGCCAATACATCTCACCATCTGGATGACTTGCGAAGCGCCTTCGGGTGCGGCGCTTCTGCATGATCGAGGCGTCTGTTCTGCCGCATGCGCCTTGATCCGTATCGCACGGGCTGACTATAAGAATTTCCGGAGGAGACGGCCCTCACCCGCTGACCGCGCTGCTGCGTGACGGGGCAAACACCCGGGACGGCCCGGCAACTGCCAAGGGAGGCTGTTGTGGCCTGGCTCTATCTGATTGTCGCGGGTTTGCTGGAAGTCGTCTGGGCTTACGCGATGAAGCTGTCCGACGGTTTTTCGCGGCCCATCCCCTCTGCCATCACCATCGGTGCGATGATCGCCAGTTTCACCCTGCTGGCGCTGGCGATGCGCAGCTTGCCGCTGGGCACGGCCTATACGATCTGGACGGGAATAGGCGCTGTCGGCGCGTTCGCTCTTGGCGTCATCGCCCTGGGCGAGCAAGCCAGCCTGGCGCGGATGCTCGCCGCAGCGCTCATCTTGTCCGGATTGGTGCTGATGAAGCTATCCTCGCCGGGTTGACGCCTGCCGGGCAATCAGTCCTTGGGCTTCACCGTCACCCAGATATCGACCGGGGCGACGAACTTGCCGGGGGCAGGCTTGCCCACGTCGATGCGCTCTGCGGTGACAAGCTCGCCCGTCTCAAGGTTGAAGCTGATCCAGGGCTTGGGCATCCGCCCGAACGTCATCTTCTGGAGAGGACGACCGGTGGCGGTGTTCATGATGGTGGCGACAATGCTCATGCCGCTGCCGATAGCGATGCCTGGCCGCGCCTGTCCACGCAGCGTATCGGGATATCGACGGGCGCCTGCCGGGTTCAATCGCCGCGGCGGGATTCGCGGATGGCCGTGGCGACAAGGACACTGGTCGAAAGCAGAATGCCGCTCACCATCGCCCCGATGCTGAGCAGGCCGATCGGCGTCAACTCAACCGTCGCGCGAACCTTTACGAACTTTCCTACCCGGACGAGTGAGCGAGCGACCTGACGTTCGGACAAAGCCTTCATGCCTTTAGAACTCTGCGACGAAACACTTGTTTCTGGCCGATTTTGCGTATGTTTTGCGCATAATTACGTGTCTTCCCGTAGGTGGCAAATCAACGTATTGTCCCTTCGATGGAACGGTATACAACTATATCCCTCATCAACGCCGATGTACGGCGGCGGGCGGAGATCGGGCGAGGGTTGGCCGGCATCCGCTTTCATGTCGAACCGTATGAAAGCGTCGCCGAGTTTCGCGCGCAAGGCAATGTGCAGACGCTGATCATCGCGCGCGATGAAGACTCTAGCCTGGCCGACCTGCTGGACGATATGCGGGTGCGGGATTACTGGGCCCCCGCGCTGGGATACGGGCCGACGTTGGAGCCGGTGCGATGCAGCCACTTCATGCTGCGTGGCTTGGCGGGATACCTGCCCGACCCGTTCGACCGGTACGACATCGAAGCGCTGCTGGATGGCGCGGCCACGGAATTGACCGCGCTGATCGACTTGCGCGCTGGCGCTGCCGACGCCCGGCGCCGGATCCGCACCCTGACCAAGCGCGAAGGGCAAGTGCTGGAACGATTGCATTCGGGCCTGACAAACCGCGAGATTGCCGAGGCGCTGGACATCAGCCCGCGCACCGTGGAAATCCACCGCGCCAACATGCTGAAAAAGATGGACGCCAAATCCGCGCTGTCGGCCATCCGCATGAGCGTGCAAGCCAAGCTCATGCTCTAGGGCGTCTCACCCCGAAAGGACGGCGGCTTACTGCCCGTCCAAGAAGCGGATCATCGCGGAGAAATCGCGCTGCCCTTCGCCGCGATTGGCCAGCATCTGGTAAAGAGCCTCGGCTGCGTTGCCCATGGGCACGCTGGCTCCCACTTGCGCGGCAGCTTCACTGGCCAGCTTCAGGTCCTTGAGCATCAACGCTACCGCGAAACCGCCCTGGTAATCGTTGTCGGCCGGAGATTGCGGACCGACGCCGGGCAGCGGGCAATAGCTCGTCATCGACCAGCTCTGCCCCGAAGATACGCTGGAGATGTCGTAGAAGGTCTGCGGGTCCAGCCCCAGCTTGCCGGCCATGGCAAATGCCTCGCACGTGGCGACCATCGTCGCGCCCAGCAGCATGTTGTTGCAGATCTTCGCGGCCTGCCCGGTGCCCGCGGGACCGGCGTGGATCACCGCCTTGCCCATGGCGGAAAGGATCGGCTGTGCCCGGGCAAACGCCTCGTCGCTGCCACCGACCATGAAGGTCAGCGACCCGGCAGCAGCGGCTGCGATCCCGCCCGAAACCGGCGCGTCCACCATCGCGAACCCGGCGGCGCCCGCCGCTTCGGAAACCCGGCGCGCGGTGGCGACATCGATGGTGGAGCAATCCAGCAGCAACGCGCCCGCGCTGGCAGCGCCGAAAACCGCGTCGTTATAAACCGCTTCCACGTGCTTGCCTGCCGGCAACATGGTGACGACCGCATCGGCTCCGGCAACCGCGTCCTCGACAGTGGCGGCGATCGTCGCGCCGTTCTCACCTGCCTTGGCGAGTGCCGCCTGGGACAAGTCGAACGCGCGTACGGTGAAGCCGTTCTTCACCAGGTTGGCGGCCATGCCGCCGCCCATGTTGCCCAAACCGATGAATGCGACTGTACCGACCATTGCCTTGCCTCTCGTTTATTTTTGTACGCGATCAGTCGCGCAGCATGTCTCGCGCCACGATCATGCGCATGACCTGATTGGTGCCCTCCAGGATCGAGTGCACACGCAGGTCACGCCAGAACCGCTCGATCGGATAGTCCATCAGGTAACCGTAACCACCGTGAAGCTGCAGCGCGCGATCGACCACGGACGAGCCGGTGTCGGTGGCCAGGCGCTTGGCCATCGCGGCAAAACGCGTCTTGTCCGGCGCCCCGGCCGTCACCTTGGCGGCGGCCGCGTAAAGCAATGCCCGCGCGGCTTCCAGCTCGGTCAGCATGTCCGCCAGCATGAATTGCGTGTTCTGGAAATCCGCGATGCTCTGGCCGAACTGCTTGCGCTCCTTTGTGTAGCGCACTGTTTCGTCGATGCAGCGCTGCGCACCGCCCAGCGAGCACGCCCCAATGTTCAGCCGCCCACCGTCCAGCCCGGACATGGCGATGCTGAAGCCCTGGCCTTCCTGCCCCAGCAGGTTTTCCACCGGAACGCGCACTTCGTCGAAGTTGACTTGCGCGGTGGGCTGCGAGTGCCAGCCCAGCTTGCGCTCCCGCGCGCCGAAGCTGACGCCGGGCATGTCCCTTTCGATCACGACGCAGCTGATGCCCTTGGGACCGTCCGCGCCGGTTCGCACCATCACGACGTAGACTTCGTTCTCACCGCCGCCGGAGATGAACTGCTTGGAGCCCGAGACGACGTAATGGTCGCCATCACGCACCGCCCGCGTCTTCAGCGCCGCCGCGTCGGAACCGGAGCCTGCCTCGGTCAGGCAATAGGATCCCAGCACCTCCATCGGCACCATGCCGGGCAGGTATTTTTCCTTCACCGCCTGCCCGCCGTAAGTGTCGATCATCCAGCTGGCCATGTTATGGATCGAGATGAAGGCGCTGGTGGAAGGGCAGCCATAGGCCATCGCTTCCATGATCAAGGCCGCCTCCATCCGCCCCAGGCCGATCCCGCCCCACTCTTCGGATACGTAGATGCTGCCGAAGCCCAGTTCTCCTGCGGCCCGAATCGTATCGCGGGGGAAGATGTGCTTTTCGTCCCATTCCGCCGCGTTCGGGGTGATCGCATCGGCGGTGAAACGCCGGGCAAGATCCTGAATTTCACGCTGATCGGAAGTGAGATCGAATTGGCTCATGTTTTCAACCCATTGTCGGAATGACGAAGGCACTGTCGGCGCTGGCGCCGCCATCCGGCCAGCGCTGGGTCACGGTTTTCACCTTGGTCCAGAACTTCACGCCTTCCATGCCGTGCTGGTTCGTATCGCCAAACGCAGAACGCTTCCACCCGCCGAAGGTGTGATAGGCCACCGGCACCGGGATCGGGACATTGATGCCGACCATGCCGACATTGACCCGCGCCGCAAACTCACGCGCGGCATGGCCGTTGCGGGTAAACAGGGCGACGCCATTGCCGTATTGATGCTGGCTGGGCAGCTTCAACGCTTCCTCGAAGGTTTCCGCCCGCACGATCTGCAAGACCGGGCCAAAGATTTCCTCTTGGTAGGTGCGCATCTTCGTGGTCACGCGGTCGAATAAGCTGGGTCCGATGAAGAAGCCCTGCTCATGCCCCTGCAGCGTAAAGCCGCGTCCGTCGATCACCAGTTCCGCGCCTTCATCGACGCCCATCTGGATGTAGCTTTCCACCTTGGCCTTGTGCGCTGCATTCACCACCGGACCATAGTGCGCCTCCGAATCGGTGGAGACGCCGACGCGCAAGGCATGGATCGCCGGGATCAGCTTTTCGCGCAGGGCGATGGCGGTCTTTTCACCCACCGGCACCACGACGGGCAGCGCCATGCACCGCTCACCCGCAGAGCCGAAGGCCGCACCGGCCAGGTCGCTGACCACTTGGTCGAGATCGGCGTCAGGCATGACGATGCCGTGGTTCTTCGCGCCACCCATCGCCTGAACGCGCTTGCCGGCATCGACGCCGCGCTTGTAAACGTAGTGCGCGATGTCGGACGAACCGACGAAGCTGACCGCCGCGATATCGGGGTGATCGAGGATCGCGTCCACCATTTCCTTGTCACCCTGCACCACTTGCAGGATGCCTTCCGGAAGCCCCGCTTCCTGGAACAATTCGGCCAGGCGGACAGGGACCGAGGGGTCGCGCTCGGACGGCTTCAGGATGAAAGCGTTGCCGGTGGCGATCGCCACGCCGGACATCCACAGCGGGATCATCGCCGGGAAGTTGAAGGGTGTGATGCCCACGCCGATGCCGAGCGGCTGGCGGAACGAATAGACGTCGATCCCCGGCCCTGCGCCTTGAGTGAACTCACCCTTCAGCACGTGCGGGATGCCGCAGCAGAATTCGATGACCTCAAGCCCGCGCTGGATGTCGCCCTTGGCGTCGGCGATGACCTTGCCATGCTCGGAACTAAGCATGTGCGCCAGTTCGTCCATGTGCTGTTCGACCAGCGCCTTGAAATTGAACATCACGCGCGCCCGGCGCTGCGGGTTGACGGCGGCCCAGGCGGGCTGCGCCTGCTTCGCGGCCAGAACCGCCGCGTCCAGCAAGGCCTTGTCGCCCAGTGTCACGCGCGCCTGCACGGTCCCATTGTTGGGATCGAACACGTCGCTGAATCGTGTCGTTGCCTGGGCGTTTTCAAACGCCAGCTTATGAGTGATCTCGCGCATTCAGGCCTCTCATCTTATGGTGCCGATCTCCATGGGCCTGTGCGATCTTGCAATCAATATCGCATCGCTGCAGGACTGCTCTGCAATTTTGCAGAGCGACGAGTTCAAGGCACGATGTTCGACTGGGACGATCTGCGCGTGTTCCTGGCGGTGGCGCGAAATCGGCGGGTCGGCCCTGCCGCCCGCGCGCTGGGCATAGACGCCACCACGATCGCCCGCCGCCTGCAGCGTCTGGAAGCGGCGCTGGACAGCCAGTTGTTCGAGCAAGTCGGCGCGGATCGCATCCTGACACTGCGCGGGTCGGCGTTGCTGGCCCATGCCGAGAGCGTAGAGGGCGCCACGCTGGAGGCGCTGGCCGATGTCAAGGGAGAGCGGCACAGCCTGCACGGGCATATCCGGCTCTCGGTGGCGGAAGGGTTTGGTACCTACATACTGGCCCCGGCGCTCCCTGCCTTTCATGCAGCGCATCCCGGCATCCGGCTGGACGTGATCACTGCCTCAGGCTTCCTGAACCCTTCCAAACGCGAGGCGGATATGGCGGTGATGCTGGCCCGCCCGCAACGCGGCGACTTGCACGTGCAGAAGCTGGGTGACTATCGCCTGCGGCTCTACGCATCCCGCAGCTATCTCGCCACGCGCGGGGAGCCGCAGGATCGGTCGGCGCTGAAAGACCATGCGCTGGTCGGCTATGTGCCCGACTTTCTGTTCTCGCCCGAACTGGATTATCTGGACGAGGTTCACACCGGCCTGGAAGCGTCGCTGCGGTCCAGTAGCATCGGCATTCAACGCCGGCTCGTAATCGACGGTGGGGGATTGGGTATCCTGCCCGACTTCATGGTGGCGAACGCGGAAGACCTGGTTGTGGTGCTGCCTGGTGATGTGGTCATCACGCGCAGCTTCTGGCTGGTGACGCACAGCAACCAGAGGAAATTGGCGCGGATCGCGGCGGTGTCGAACTTGTTGCGCACGTGCGCGGAGGGGCTTGGCGATCGAGCCTAGGCGGCAAGTCCGCTGGCGATGGTCAGAAAGCCCAGGCCAAGAGACAGCGGTGTGCGCAGACGCATCCACCACGCCGGGGCCAGTTGCGCCGCCACCAGCTTGCGATCGACCGCCAGGCTTAGGACGATGGCGGCACCCAGCACGATCAAGGAGGGGCCCGGCCATTCCAGCCCGGTCGCCCAGGGAATCGCCGTCACCAGGGCGATCAGCGAAGGCGCGATGGCCGCATACCAGACCCAGCCGGGCGCACGGTCGGGCCGCGCCGCCGCCAGGCCCCACCACAGTCCGCCCAAGAAGCTGAAGATCAACGCAGCATAGGCATAGGCGAGAGACAAAGCGGCAAAACGCCAGGCGATCCAGCCCATCAGCAGGACCAGCAGCGCCGCCGCCTGCGGGGCCAGCCCCAGGAAGCCCAGGATACGCGCGTTCCGGGGCATTGTCCGCTGATCGCCACTATATTGCTTTGCCATGGTCCACCCGGTTGACACTCTGCGCATCTCGGCCTTGAACGTCCAGGCCATCACCCTGTTGCCGGCACCATCGGGCATAGCCCCCCAGCGGATTCGTCAATTAGCCCGAAAGACGCGCCAAGAGGCGGGTCAGTTCGGGCTGGCTGGTCGTTTCGGTCTTGGCGAAGATGCTGGCCAATTGCGTGCGCACGGTGGAATAGGCGATGCCCAGCCGCTCCGCCGTGCGCCGCAAGGCAAAGTCCTCATCCAGCAGTGTCTGAGCCAGCCGGGCTTCGGCCGGAGTCAGGTTCCAAAGGTTACCCAGTTGCCGTGACATATCGGCGGCGGCGGCATCGCGATCCACCACGCGGACCAGGATATCCCTTGCCCGGGCACCAAACGCGTGAGTTTGCAAGACGGCGCTGATGGTGACGGCGAGGGGCCGGCGATCATCGCCATGCGGAATCAACATGGCTTCCTCGTCCGGACCGGTCGGCAAGGAGACACGCCAGACCGCCTCACGCCATGGCGTCCGGCAGCGGCTATCTTGCGGAAGCAATTCGCCCTGCAAGACGCGAAAGCCCTGCCCCGATTCCACCATTGCCTGGCCTGCGGGCGACATGCCCTTCACCCAGCCCGCACCGTTCAGCAGCATCACCGCGCCGCGATGGCTACCCAGGTCCGCCTTACGGCCAGCCACCCGCCAAGCACGCGCCATATGCCCGAAAAGCATCTCGAACCTGGCGCGATCGTCTTCGGCATGAGGCTCATCGGGAGACCGGGAATGCACCGAGACCCCGAACATCATTCCGTCCCTCACATCGAACCGGGCCGTCCAATGCGAGTTCCCCAGATAATGCCGGTTCCATTTAACGTGGGGATGAGCGGCGTGTTGATCGCGGTCGATCTGATGATCGGTGGCGAAGGTACCGCCTTGGGGGCATTTGTTGGCGAAATGCGCGGTGGGATCGGTGGCGAACGCGCCGGCCGCATACTCGGCAAGGCCATCCAACCGGCGGCTCGTCATATCTCCCGCGAACAAGGGCTGGATCGGGGAGTTCGGACGGTGCGCACTCAGCACCATGAAGTGCGAGTTGGTCACCCGCATCACCTCATCAAGGACAAGTCCATGGTCCTCTGGCGACAGGATCGAATCGTAGACCCGGTCCACGATGCGCAACAATGCCTCGTCCTGCATCGCCAAGTATCTGATTCCCGCCCATTCCCCTTACCGCGCCTTAGCAATGCGCGGGCCAGTGTCCAGAACGGGTTGGGCAGCTTCCCTCCGCCATGGCGAAAAGAGGGCCCGGAACCTTGGCTCCGAGCCCTAGGAGAAGGTCGGCTAAGCCGCCCTCGGGTCGCGAGGGCGAATTACGAAAGCACGCTGGATTCGCCATCATCCAATTGATGTATGCGCGGCAATATTTGAAGGCGGCCGTCAGTCTTCCACCGCGTCGCGCAGAACTGCCACACCGGCTTGGCGTTGCCGCTTCAACTCGCGCTTCAGAGCGGTAGGATCACGGGCCACCACGAAGCCAAAGCTAACGCCGCCTTCCTTGCCGATCGTGGCGTGATGCAGCTTGTGCGCCTGAACCAGCCGCTTGGCATAGCCGCGCTTGGGCACCCAGCGGAAGTAGCGCTGATGCACCAGGCCATCGTGCACCAGGGTATAGATCACCCCGTAAGCCAGGATACCCAAGCCAATCCACGTACCCGGCCACCATGCCGCCGTACCCATCACCAGCGGCGAGCCGACTGCGAACGCCGTGATGCTCATCCCGGCACCGACGATGGCGTAAAGGTCGTTCTTCTCCAGCAGCTTGTCATGCGGCTCGTGATGATCGCGATGCCAGCCCCAGCCAAAGCCATGCATGATGTACTTGTGGCTGAACCAGGCGAGGAACTCCATCCCGGCAATTGTGGCAAGGACGATCAGAACAGGGCCGATAGCGGACATAGCCATTCCCCTACGCCGATCCCCCCGCTTTGTCAGCCGTCCCGGAGTGCCGACCGGCCTACGACAATTTCGTACATTTCTTCAAAGATCTGCGACGAACCTTTGCGCTCTCGTTCAGTTAAGCAGGTGTAATTCTGAACACATCGGACCGCTGAAACGGGTTCGCACCTAAGGAGACTATCGATGCGCAAGCCTATCCTGATCGCCGCCACCGCCCTGCTCGCTGCTACCGGCTTCGGCTCGGCGGCGTCGGCCCAGCCGATGGCCTATGGTCACCACAACGCCGGTCGGCCGACCCCCGTGCGCGATGCCAACATCCGCAACGATATCTGGCAGCTAAACCGCAACATCGATCGCGCCGTCGCGCGCCGCACGATCTCCAACCGCGAGGCGACGGGCCTGCGCCGCGAAAGCGCGCAACTGCAGCGCCTTTATACCTCCTACGCTCGTAACGGGCTGACACGTGCCGAAACGAGCACACTGCGCGCCCGGGTCGATCGCGTTCAGTACGCGCTTCGTGCCGAGCGCAACGATCGCGACCGCCGCCGCGGCTGATCCCAGCAGGGTCCGGGGCAAACATCCCCGGGCCCGGCCCGCGCGCCCATATCTGCGCCACCCATCTTGAATATTGCGCGAAGCGGGCTTAGTCGCGCCTGATCATGACAATCGCACCGCGCACATTGTACCAGAAGATCTGGGACGCCCATGTTATCGAAACTCGCGATGACGGCACCAGCCTTGTCTATATCGACCGGCACCTCGTGCATGAGGTCACCAGTCCGCAAGCGTTCGAGGGGCTCCGCACTGCTGGCCGCACCGTGCGCCGTCCAGACCTGACGCTCGCCGTCCCCGATCACAACCTGCCTACCACCGCACGCAAGGATGCGGCGGGAAATCAACTGCCGATCGCGGACCTGGAAAGCGCCAACCAGCTCGCCACGCTGCGTCGCAATGCACCCGAATTCGGCATCCGTTATATTGACGCGACCGACCGTGAGCAGGGCATCGTTCACGTAGTCGGGCCGGAACAGGGCTTTTCACTGCCCGGCGCGACGATCGTGTGCGGCGATAGCCATACCGCCTGCCACGGCGGCGTCGGCGCGCTGGCCTTCGGCATCGGCACCACCGAGGTCGAGCATGTCCTCGCCACGCAGACACTGCTGCTCAAGCAAAGCAAGACGATGGAAGTGCGCATCGACGGCCAGCTTGGCCCCGGCGTCACGCCCAAGGACGTGGTGCTGCACATCATCGGCGTCACCGGCATGGGCGGCGGCACTGGCCATGTCATCGAATATCGCGGCAATGTGTTCGAGGAAATGAGCATCGAAGGCCGCCTGACGGTTTGCAACATGGCGATTGAGGGTGGCGCGCGATCCGGCCTGATCGCGCCCGACGAGAAAACGTTCACCTATCTCAAAGGCCGTCCCTACGCGCCTAAGGGCGAGGATTGGGACAAGGCCGTGGCATGGTGGAAAAGCCTGGCGACTGACGCGGGTGCGTCTTTCGACAAGTCCGTGGTTATCCGCGCAGAGGATATTCAGCCCACCGTCACTTGGGGCACCAGCCCTGAAGACACGTCTTCGATCGGCGGCGTGGTCCCCTCGCCCGAGGACTTTGCGGACGCATCCAAGCGTGACGCGGTGAAGGTCAGCCTGGACTATATGGGCCTCACCCCCGGCACGCGCCTGACCGACGTGGAAGTGCAGAACGTCTTCATCGGCAGCTGCACCAACAGCCGCATCGAGGATATTCGTGCCGCTGCCGCCGTGCTGAAGGGTCGCCACAAGGCGGACAACGTGCGCTGGGCGATCGTCGTCCCCGGCTCCGGGCTCGTGAAGCAACAGGCCGAGGCCGAGGGGCTGGACAAGATCATCGTCGACGCTGGGCTTGAATGGCGCGAGCCGGGTTGTTCGGCCTGCCTGGCGATGAACCCGGACAAGGTTCCGGCAGGAGAACGCTGCGCCTCCACCAGCAACCGCAACTTCACCGGTCGCCAAGGTCCTGGAAGCCGCACACACCTGATGAGCCCGGCGATGGCCGCGGCCGCCGCGGTGACCGGTCGACTGACCGACGTGCGCGAACTGGTGGGGTGAAGGCCGCTCGCATCTGAGTTACAACCCTTCGCGGGAGTGGCTAAGGTGGTATGGATCGCCCGACGGGATCGATCCGCGAAAGGAAGTTTGAAATGGCAGATGAATCTGACAACTCCATAGCCTCGCGCGCGGCCGTGGCAGCCGGGGCGGCGATCGGTTCCGCAGCCGTTGCCGCGGCGCTGATGTTCGTGAAGCGCCGCAAGGACAGGAAGTCCGCCAACGCACTGCCACCGCCGACCAGCACCGCACCGCACTTTCCGCCTGAGACTGACTGAACCGAGACCTCACAGATGAAGCCGATCAATCACGTCGCCGGCCGCGCCTATCCGTTTGGGCGCAAAAACGTCGATACCGATGTCATCATTCCTGCGCACTGGCTCAAGACGGTGACGCGCGAAGGCCTGGGTAAAGGAGCGTTCGAAGCGGTTCGCAAGGAGCCCGGCAACGTATTCGACGATCCGGAATACGCCGGTTCGCCGATCATCGTGGCGGGCGACAATTTCGGTTGCGGCTCCAGCCGTGAGCATGCCGCCTGGGCCTTGCTCGACATGGGTGTGACGTGCGTGATCGCGCCCAGCTTCTCGGACATCTTTTCGGGCAATGCGTTCAAGAATGGCATCCTCACCGTGGCTCTGCCGCAGGCGGCGATCGATCGCCTGATGGAAGTGGCGCAGACCGATCCGATCGCGATCGACCTGGAGAGCCAGACCGTCACCACCCAATTCCAGGATCGTTATACGTTCGATATCGATCCCTTCCGCAAGCATTGCCTGCTTGAGGGGCTGGACGAAGTGGGGCTGACGATGGCGCAGGGCGACACCATCGCAGCGTTCGAGAGCAAGGCGGCGCAAGAGCGGTCCTTTCTGTCCCGGATGCCCGCGGCGGCTGCCTGATCATGTGCGGATCTTGATCCTTCAAAGGGACAAATCAACTGGCTCCGGCAAGTCCGGGATTGAACCGCGCGTCGGCTCCCCGTATCGCGCGTGAGCGTCATATCGACGAGGGGAACCCAGATGACCACATTCGACGACCGTGAGCGCGCCGAAGAGGCCAAGTTCTCCCACGATGCCGAGATGCAGTTTCGCATCCAGGCGCGCCGCAACCGTCTATTGGGCGAGTGGGCGGCCGAGCGCATGAACCTGCTCCCCGCCGAGCGGGAGGCTTATGCCAAAGCCGTGGTCCAAGCCGATTTCGAAGAGGCGGGCGACGAAGACGTGATCCGCAAGCTGCTGGGCGATCTCACCAGCGCCGGCGTGGAAACCGACGAAGCCGAAGTGCGCGCCGCTCTCGAGAACAAACTGGTCGAAGCGCGCCGCGCCCTGATGGGCTGACGCTTCAGATAAAGGACCCTGCCCCATGGCGATGCCCGCCGCAGAAATCGAAACCCTGATCCGCAGCGCACTTCCCGATGCGCAAGTCACGATCACCGATCTGGCAGGCGATGGCGATCATTACGCCGCCCATGTCGTATCGGGCGCTTTCGCCGGCAAAAGCCGGGTTGCCCAGCACAAGCTCGTCTACGAAGCGCTGGGCGGAAGGATGGGCGGCGTGCTCCACGCCTTGCAACTCACCACCGCTGTTCCCAACTGATCATCAGCATACCGCCCGACGTGTGTTCGCACGGGGGCCACAAGGAAATCGAAGCCATGCCCGACGTGAACAGCCGCCTCGACGAGATCGTAAAGTCCAACGACGTTGTGCTTTTCATGAAGGGGACGCCGCTGTTCCCCCAGTGCGGATTTTCCAGCCGTGCCATTGCGATCCTTGATCATCTGGGCGTCGCCTACGACAGCGTGGACGTGTTGCAGGACATGGAAATCCGCCAGGGCATCAAGGCCTTCTCCGATTGGCCGACGATCCCGCAGCTCTACGTGAAGGGTGAGTTCGTGGGGGGCAGCGACATCATGATGGAGATGTACGAGGCGGGCGAACTGCAGCAGCTAATGGGTGAAAAGGGCGTCGCGCGCGCAAGCTGACCTTTCAGTCTATCCGCTCGTAACAAACCGCAAGACGGCGCTCGAAAGGGCGCCGTTTTTCGTTTGGGTCACATATCTGGAAGGAGGGGGGCTCGGGGGAGGCGGGGCCGGAGATTTGGGCAGCCCCGCCTCTAGTTCGAGACGTACTCGGGAGTACGTCACTTGTTTAGCATGGAC
>NZ_CAXYKL010000046.1:0-3533 GCF_964277725.1 uncultured Novosphingobium sp.
GCACCGGGCATCGGCTCGTTGCGCGAACAATGAGTGCTTCTGATAAATCGCCGCAAATCGTCTGGCTCAGGCGCGATTTGCGACTGGCCGATCAACCCGCGTTGTCCGCTGCTGCCGAACAAGGCCCTGTCATCGCGGTCTATGTGCTGGATGACAAGACAGCGGGCGATCGCAAGCTAGGCGGGGCATCACGCTGGTGGCTGCACCACAGTCTGGAAGCCCTGGACAAGAGCCTGGGCCGTCATGGCTCCAAGCTGATCCTGCGCAAGGGCGACAGCGCGAAGGAAATTGCGGCTATCGTCAAGGAGACCGACGCAGCCGCCGTTCATGCTATCCATCATTATGAGCCGTGGTGGCGCGATGCCGAAGCGGCATTGGCAAAATCTGTCGACCTGTGTCTTCACGATGGAAACTACTTGGCTCCGCCTGGCACGGCTACAACGGGCTCTGGCCAGCCGTTCAAGATCTACACGCCCTTTGCCCGGGCGTTGCAGGCGATGCTTCCCCTGCGGGAGCCCTTGTCAGAGCCGAAACTTCACGCGCCCGGCAAATGGCCCAAGTCTGATAAGCTTGCGGACTGGGCCCTACTGCCCAGCAAGCCGGATTGGTCAGGCGGCTTTGGAAAGGAATGGACGCCCGGAGAGCGGGAGGCCCAAGATCGGCTCGACCACTTCCTCGATATAGTCAAAGACTACGACGAGGATCGCAACCTTCCCTCGATGGAGGGATCGTCTCGACTGTCACCGCATCTCCACTGGGGGGAGATTTCACCGGTCCAGGTGTGGCATGCGCTGCAAGGAAAGCGCGGCAAAGGCGCAGATACATTCCGGGGTGAGATCATCTGGCGCGATTACGCCCAGAACATCATCGCGCAGTACCCGCGATATCCGGAAAAAAGTTACCGCGACGCTTTTGGCAAATTCGCTTGGCGCGATCCGCAAAAGAGCAGCGGTCCGGCAAAGGACCTCAAGGCCTGGCAGCGGGGCCGTACGGGTTATCCGATCGTCGATGCTGGAATGCGACAATTGTGGACGACCGGATGGATGCATAATCGCGTCCGCATGATCGCGGCCAGCTTCCTGATCAAGCACCTGCTTATCGACTGGCGGGAAGGCGAGCAGTGGTTCTGGGATACGCTGGTCGATGCAGATTACGGAAACAATGGCGTGAATTGGCAGTGGGTTTCAGGGTCGGGCGTCGATTCCAATATGTTCACGCGGATCATGGCGCCGTTGACGCAATCGCCAAAGTTCGACGCCGCAGAGTATATTCGTGAGTGGGTGTCGGAACTGAAAGGATTGTCGGATGCCGATATCCACGATCCCGAGGAGGAAAAGCGGCCCGAGGATTATCCGGCAAAGATCATCGGCCATAAGGAAGCGCGCGAGCGGGCGCTGGAGGCCTATCGAAAGGCGAAAGGCTAGCCCCTCTCAGCCGCGGTAGACGCCTTCGCCCTGCCAGCGCAGGAGGATCGCCTCGTATTGCAACGGGCCGAGCAGGTCATCGAACGCACAGCCGATCAGCCCCTGCTCCCACCACACGACCTTGGCCTGGATCGCTTCTTGGCCGGGAAGTGTCAGCCAGCACACGGTACCCGGCAGAACCTGGCTGATCGCTGTCGCCGAAAAGCCCGACAGCGACAGATTTCGCACGACGGTCTGGATCTTCTTGCCCCCGGCGGGTCGTAAGGTGGCCGGGATCGAAAGGCGCATGCGATGCGCGCTGCGGTCTTCCTGTGCCGCGAAGGCGTACTTGTCGGTCTGAGCGCTGCTCATCATCGCTGTCCGCTTATCTCTCAGACGGGAATACCCCATCGTTGTAAGGAGATATGACGACAGTAGGTTTCCGTGAAATTACCGGTTGGGGTTAACGGTCTCGCGGTGCCCGGTAAGGAAAGATTCGCCCATAAGCGCGACAATCCGATCGGCGACGACTTCCGGCGGTTTCACGGATGCAGGATCTTCACCGGGATAGGCACGCGCGCGCATTGCCGTCCGCGTGGCGCCGGGATTCACGATCGCTACGCGTATTTTGGAAAGGTTTGCCACTTCTTGCGCATAGCAATCGAGCAAAACTTCGAACGCCGCCTTCGTCGAGCCATAGGCCCCCCAGAATGCCCGGGGGGACGCGGCGACGGTCGTGGTCAGCCCTACCACGCGGCCATCCGGGCTGGCGCGGAGCAGCTGGTGGAAGTTTGCTAACAGCGCCTGGGTGGCAAGGACGTTCACCGTCATCGCCTTGTTCCAGGCCTTCTGGTCAATGTCCGTTACGGAACTGAGTTGCGGCAACAGAGCCGCATTGATGACCAGCATGTCCAGCTTGTCCCAACGCTGGCCGATCGCGGTGGCGAGGCGGGCGATGCCATCAGGCTCTGCCAGATCGACCGGCGCGATCGTGGCAGAGCCGCCGGCCGCGAAGATCGCTTCTTCGACCGCTTCCAGTTCCTTGGTGCTGCGGGCCGTCATCACAACGTGAGCACCAGCGGCGGCCAGCGCCTTAGCTGTCGCGGCGCCAATACCCCGGCTTGCGCCCGTGACGAGCGCGGTCTGTCCCGCAAATACCATGGACTTAGGCGACCTTGTTGACGGGCAGGGTGAGGAGGTCTGGTTTGTCCTTCTCGGCCAGATCGGTCAGGCTCGTCGGATATTCGCCGCTGAAGCAGGCATCGCAGAACTGCGGACAGGCGTTGTTGCGTTCCGCCTCACCAACGGCGCGGTACAGGCCGTCGATAGAAACGAAAGCCAAGCTGTCTGCTTTGATACATTCGGCCATGGCCTCGGTGTCCATGTTCGCGGCGAGTAGCTTGGACCGCTCTGGCGTATCGACGCCGTAGAAGCAGGAGTGCCCGGTGGGCGGGCTGGCGATACGCATATGGACTTCGGCGGCACCGGCATCACGCATCATCTCGACGATCTTCATCGAGGTTGTGCCGCGCACGATCGAGTCGTCGATCAGGATGACACGCTTGCCCTCGATAATCGCGCGATTGGCATTGTGCTTGCGCTTCACATCAGCATGGCGCGCGCCTTCGGACGGCTGAATGAAGGTACGGCCGACGTAGTGCGAACGAATGATGCCCAGTTCGAACGGGATGCCGGATTCCTGGGCGTAGCCGATAGCCGCCGGAACACCGCTGTCCGGTACCGGGATCACAAGGTCGGCGTCTGCTGGCGATTCCTTGGCCAGCTCCACGCCGATCTGCTTGCGCACGGAATAGACCGAGCGGCCGTCCATCACCGAATCGGGGCGGCTGAAATAGACATGCTCGAAGATGCACGGGCGCGGGGCAGGGTTGCCGAAGGGGCGGTGACTGGAAACCACGCCCTTGTGATCGACCTGCACCATCTCGCCCGGCTCAATCGAGCGGACGAACTCCGCGCCGATCACGTCCAGCGCCACGGTCTCACTGGCGAAGATCGTCGCGTCCCCCAGGCGGCCCATCACCAACGGACGGATGCCCAAGGGATCGCGGCAGGCGATCATGCCCTGTTCGGTCATGCAGATCAGCGAATATGCGCCCTCCACCATGCGCA
>NZ_CAXYKL010000047.1:0-7785 GCF_964277725.1 uncultured Novosphingobium sp.
GCCTCCTCTCACGATCGGAGTGAGGCGCACTTTCTGATGCGCGGTTGGCGCAACCATGCCGCCCTCCGCGTTCGTCACGCCAACCGGCTTCCTACCTGCCTAACGGAATAGCAAGGATCTTTCGCTAGCCTGATGCTCACGACCTCTTTGGCTGATCAACACTTTGCCCTTCACCACGACAGAGCCGGTCACAGATCACGTTTACGTGGCGCAAGTTCGCAGCTTGTTTTCCAGCGTTGCGCCATCGAGCGCGATGGCCGCGATCTTTCTTCTGAATGTGTGGATCGCTTTTGAGAAAACGCAGATTGGTGCGTTCCTGGTAATTGGTCTATTGGGAACCGCGCTGAATGGCTGGCGTATCGCAACGGCGATGATGCTACGCGACAAGGCCTTCGCGCCGCTGGTTTCTCGTCAAGAGGCGGCTCGGCTGGAAGCTCGCTTTGCGATCCCCTACATCGGGTTTGCACTTGTCATGAGCGTCTTTTGCGGACTGGTGTTTCGCGCATCCCAGCCTGAATTGCACATGATCACGGTGTGCCTGGCGGTGGGATATTGCGCAGGCGTGGCGGCCAATTGCGGGCTACGCCCCGGATTGGCAATCACCAGTATCATCCTCGCGATGGCACCGATCATCGTCTTTTCCGTGCTCAAGGAAGAGGAGACCTATGCGGCGATGGCGATAGTCATACTGGCATTGATCGGGGGCGCGGTGCGTTCGATGATCGTACGCTATGACGAATCCCAGACGGAGATCGCGGCGCGGATCTCGTCCGTCAGCATGGCGCGGAGTGATGTTCTGACATCGCTGCCCAATCGCTTGGCCTTACACGAGTTTTTCACCGCGCGGATCGCCCAGTCCGCGCCCGGTACGCAGATGGCGGTCCACTACCTCGATCTCGATGGGTTCAAGCCGGTCAATGATCGTTATGGCCATGCCGCAGGCGATCAAGTCCTTCTGGCCGTAGCGAGGCGCTTGCGCAACACCATGCGCCACACCGATATGGTCGCACGCCTTGGCGGGGATGAGTTCGCCATCGTGCAGCTTGGCATCGTCAACGAGGAAGAGGCCCATAGCCTGGCCTGGCGCGTGCGCGATGTGATACAGCAGCCCTTCCAGATCGACAGCTTCAGCATCTCGCTCACCACCAGCATCGGCACCGTGCTCAATTCAGATCAAGGCGCATCGCTTGATGCGCTGTTGCGGCTCGCCGACGCCCAACTCTACGGCGTGAAGCGCGCGCGGCAGAGAGTTCTGCTGGGGGTGCCGGCCTGAGGCCATCAACCGCGCGACGTGATCGGCGGAATGCTCTCCTTCCCTTGGGTGACACCGAGTGCGCGATCGGCCGCAAAAGAACGAGAAGGCTGACGCTCCTGCAGCTTGTCGCTATGAGGCCGCGATGGACATATCCCGCCCTGACTGCCCTGCCCCGGTCCAAGTCGCTGCCTTGTATCGTTTCGCGCGCTTGCCTCACTGCGCCGATCTGCGCGCACCGTTGCAACGCTTGTGCCTGGAAGAGGGAATTCGCGGCACGCTGCTTTTGGCCAGCGAGGGGATCAACGGCACGATCGCGGGCTCGCCTGAGGGTATCTCGCGCGTGCTGAACCACATCCGCGCCCTGCCCGATTGCGCCGACGTTGATGTCAAATTGTCGAGCGCGTCGGCCATGCCGTTCCACCGGATGAAGGTACGCCTGAAGCCTGAGATCGTCACGATGGGTCAGCCTGACATCGACCCAGCCGCCAGTGCCGGAACCTACGTCGAGCCGCAGGACTGGAATACGCTGATCGCTGATCCGAATACTATCGTGATCGACACGCGCAATCATTACGAAGTTGCCGTAGGCACGTTCGAGGGTGCGATAGATCCGAAAACCGCGCGCTTTCGCGACTTCCCGGAGTGGTTTCGCAACGAACGCGGACGCCTGCTAGGCTCTGGCACCCCGCCCAAAGTCGCGATGTTCTGCACCGGCGGCATCCGGTGCGAAAAGTCCACGGCCTTTCTGAAGGCAGAGGGTGTGGAGGACGTCTATCACCTCAAGGGTGGGATTCTGAAATACCTGGAAACCGTGCCCGAGGAGCAGAGCCTGTGGCGCGGCGAGTGCTTCGTGTTCGATCAGCGCGTCACGATCGGTCACGGTCTGGCCCAAGGTACGTACACGCTGTGCCATGCCTGCCGCCGCCCCGTTCGCGCAGACGACATCGAGTCACCGCTATATGAGCCCGGCGTAAGCTGCCCGGCCTGCCACCACGAACGCAGCGAAGGGCAGCGCGCATCCTACCGCGAACGCCACCGCCAGGAACTTCTGGCCGCCGAACAAGGACGGGCTCATGTGGGCATGGTCAATCCGCGGCCTGACCAAGATGGCCACTGAACCCGTCCTCTACAGCTTCCGGCGATGTCCCTACGCGATGCGCGCCAGACTGGCCCTTGCGGTCAGCGGTATCGCCTACGAACTGCGGGAGGTGAAGCTTTCCGCAAAACCGCAGGCCATGCTGGCAGCCTCGCCAAAGGGCACGGTCCCGGTGCTGGTTCTGGCCAGCGGCGAGGTGATCGATCAAAGCATAGACATCATGCATTGGTCCCTGGCCATAAGTGACCCCGAAGGCTGGCTGGCGCAGGACGACACGGCGCTGATCGCCGCCAACGACGGCCCGTTCAAGCATGACTTGGATCGCTATAAATATCCCGAACGGCACGATTGCGATGCGTTACTACATCGCGAATGTGGGCTCACCTTCCTGAGCACCCTCGACGCCAGGCTTGTACACGCCAACTACCTTTGCGGCCCGACGCGAGGGCTGACAGATGCGGCGATCATGCCGTTCATACGGCAATTTGCCGCGGTGGACCGCGACTGGTTCGATGCGCAGCCCCTTCCCTATCTCCAGAAGTGGTTAGCGGATCACCTTGCGTCCCGATTGTTCGAGGCGGTCATGGTCCGGCTGCCACCCTGGTCACCGGCAAGCGCGCCGAACTGACAGCCTCAAAACGTGTATCGCGCCCCGATCTTTACGGTACGCGGTTCGACCACCCTGCTGAGGCGACCGTCTTCGGGACCGAAGCGGTCAAAGCCCGGAATATAAGACCCGTAGTAGTAGGCGATATCCTTGTCGCGGCTGTTCAGAATGTTGAGCACCTCACCGTAGATCGTGATTTTCCGTCCCTTCCAGGCCCCCCGCGCGTTCAGGACCGTGCTGCCACGATCGCGTACCGAGTTGTCCTCTAGCAACGGATAAGGACCAAGATGGCGGACGCGAATGCTCGCCTCCCATGGGTCCAGAACGATCGAGGCGCCGGCCGAAGCCGCATTCTCAAAGGCGTTGGGAATGCGATCGCCGTTATCGTACCGCGAATGGCTTGCCGTGTAGTTTCCATCGAGCGCCAGCCAAGGCGTCGGACGCCAGAATGCCACTAGTTCGTATCCGTGACGCTTACTGGCGCCGGTGGGCTCCACCGCGTTGGAATCGCCCACGAAGCGCAATTCGCTGCCCACGTTCAGCCACCAGTAAGTGCCCGTCACTGACAATTGGCCGAACTGCAAACGCGCGCCCAGCTCCTTGCCGGTCCCGCGAACCAGCACCGGCACCTGCGTTTCGATGTTGACCGCGCCGCGAACGTCGTTGGAATGGAAACCCCGCCCCCAATTGGCGTAGACCTCAAAATGGGGGCTTAGCTGATACGCGATAGACGCCTTGGGCGAGATGATCGCATCATGTCCCTTGCCTTCGCCCAGCGCCGCGGCAGCCTGATCCCGCGCACGAACGGCGTAATGATAAAAGTCCCCGCGCAGGCCGCCCGTCAGCCGCAGCCCTGGAAGCGGCGTCCACATCGCTTCACCGTAAAGCGCCGCCGATGCTTGCTCCACGTGGTAACGCCCCAGCGAGTACAGGAAGGCCCGATCCGCCGTCCGGTTTACGCCTACGGAGCCAATATGATCATATCGGTTCTCCGTGCCTATCGTGAGCCTAAGGGCGGAGGCGATATTCCATTGCTTGCGCGCATTAAGACCCACCACCCAGCGCTTGTCGAACTGGTGGATTTGCGCACTCGTCCCGTCGGGGTCGGTATACGTCGGGTTCGAGAACATATTCCACGCGTAATACTGCCCGTAGAGGTTCGCGCTCCAGGACGGCTGCTTGATCGCTATATTACCGATTAAGCGTGTCGTCCGTCCGCGCGCGGTGGGATCCGGCGAGCAGAACACGTCCGGGCAGACCGGGCTGCCGATAATTCGCTCCGGGATCTGTTCGGTCGGCCGCCAGGTGGCGCTATAGGCGTGCAGCGATGCTTCCAGGGCGCCCTTCCCCAACGGTCGCGCGTATTTGGCAAAGCCGGCATAGTGGCGCAGATGTTCAGGCTCGTGCCAGGGCCCGTCGTACTGCTTGGCCTGGCCCACCAGCGTCAGCCTGCCGCCCGCGAAGTTCTTGATCGTGCCGCCAGCGGCAAGCCGTGCAGCGCGATAGGAACCGCCTTCAAGGGATACCCATGGTCGATCAAAGCCATCGATCGTGGTCATGTAGGCGGCTCCCGCCAGCGCGAAGTCCCCACCATCTGCACGGTACGGCCCTTTGCGAAAATCCTCCCGTCCGACAATTTCGGGGATCAAGCCGTTCAGGTCCAGATAGCCCTGCCCGTGCCCATGGGTGCGTAAGTTCATCTGCACACCATCGATATATGTCGTGAAATCGGACCCATGATCCAGGTTGAAGCCACGCAGGAAGTACTGGTTGGCCTTGCCGCTGCCCGAGTGCTGGGCCGCCACAAGTCCCGGCACCGCTTCCAACAATTCGGCCACGCGAAGCAGCGGACGCACCAAGAGGTCAGAGCCGGCTATAGTGCCCTCGCTGGCGGCGTGTGCCGTGCCGATCTTGGCCTCCCCTCGCCCAAAGACGACGATATCCTTGGACGCGTCGTCCGCACTCTCTGCCATCGCTGGCTGCGCTAGCATTCCCGCTAGCAGGGTCGCTCCAACAGCTAGTCTTTTCACTCTCACCAGTTTGTCCCGTGTGGTTCTGATACGACGTTGCGCAAAAGCGAACGACGCCTGCAAGTTACGAACGGTTCTGAGAGAGCTGGATCAACGCCAACGAAACGTTACTGCAACGGTGTCGGATCAGGTGACCCAGCATTTTCAGGGGCTTCTGAATAGGCGGAAGGGCCGGTCGCTAATGACGGCAAACCCGGCTTCAGGTTAATTCAGAGAAGGTGAACCCGCTTCTGCGCCCCGGATGACGTTGGCGGATGGAGCCAGTTCGTCGCAACTATTCAAGCCTTAACCGGATACGGGGGGCACAGCCTCTCGATGCGGTCATCCGACGAACGGCAGCGGCGGCGAAACTTGGCGCAACGTTAAATGAGAGGCACTCACCTGCAATGCTCCGTCATTGCCACCAAAATCTGGCCAGACGTCATAGTGCGAGATGGCAGCATCTACGGTTATCGAAGGCTAAGGCAGCGCGCTCATCTGGTTAGCCTTTTGTGCATCCATCGGAAGGGTCTGAGCGAACATAGGCACCTGCAAAAGCTGCGGCATAGCCCGGCGGTTTGGATCCAGATCACGTTCGGAACTTGGATAATGCCAACCGATTTGACAGCCGATCTCAAAACTACGCTTGCCAAAGCGGTCTCGTAAGCGCCGCCTTCGAGGGGGACTGCGACTTCGCACAATCGCATGAAACGATATCCACGATCGGTGCCGTCGCACCTCAAATGAATCGCTAATTTCGGACCATTCATGCTCATCACGCACGTACCAGCAGTTATGAAGCGAAATCGATTATGCTGCACATCCGATAGCGACGGCTTGTAAAGCGTGCGGCGTGACGGGCTATGAACTGATCCTGTTCGCAGCAAAAATTGCATTCGTTGCGAACAAAACGTGCTAGTATTGGATATTATCTTATTCGCTCTCCCGCCCTGTAATCATATCGACGGTGTCTAGGGCGGGGAACAAAGCAAGTCTACAGCAGAGTCATTGTATTTATGAGACATCATCTCAAAAAAATTAAAAGTTTATCTCTGGCGAACTAAAAACGCGCTCATCCTTCACGGCCAATACTTTTCCAAAATTTGGTTTATTGCTGCCTCCGCTTCTTTCCGCTCTCCACCGCCGTTAATCAGGAGCGTCACTTGAATGCCCCGCCGGCCAAAATTTTCCACCGACAGCAATGGTTTTCCGTCTGGAGACGTGACCTTTTCGCCTTTGCCTGACCTTTTGGGGGTTCCTGACCCCTTGGGGGATGGATCCGCAGCTTTGCTGAGCGCCCGTATGATATCAGGCACCGGCATACTCGCTGCCCGGCCATCGTAATTGGATGAGAGCCGCTCAGCTTCAGCAAACACGCGTTGCCGGCGATCATCCGGCTTCAACAGCGGCTTGATGGCCGTCACATGCTTGATACGAAGATCCTGTGGCGCTGGAAATGCCGCCATCAATTCCGGCGGCAATCGGGCGAGATCGAGATATCTGCTCAACCAGCTCTCGGTCACGTTTATCCGTTCCGCCATAATTTTCTGGCGCCCCTCGTAATAAGCCCCGAGGGCACGAAGATAATCTCTGGCCCGTTCCAGATCGGTGAGATCGTCGCGGGCCCGGTTTTCGATGTCCGCAAGACGAAAAGCCTCCTCATCCGTCAGGCTGCGGATGTCGATTAGGAATCGAAAGTCGGGATAGTTGTGCGAGCGGAGCCACGTGATCGTCCAATGCCGCCTCGCACCGCAAATTACTTCAAAATCGTAGGCGGGGTCGTCTTTCACCCGGCGCACTATCGCCGGCATTTCCTGCTTACCTTGGGCCTTGATGCTTTCGATCAGGTCGGAGCAGCGCTCTTCACTGAGAAGCGCGTATTCGCGATTGTGCCCAGCCCACATGCGGCATCGTGCAGGATCAACCAGTTCGTAGGTACGTGAAACCACGCTACCGGTGGCCAGCTCCGCCAAGCGGCTCTCCCGCCCGGAAAGCACGCTGGCACCAATCCCAGGCCGACGAGGAGCTGGCGGTGATGCCGATACGTCGGGATCTATTCCTGCGACCAGATCAGCAGCAAAGCTGGCGTTCTTTTTACTCATGCCCCGCTCTCCTATGGAAATTGCACCGGTGCAATTTGGTCCGCCTCATGCTCGCCCCTCCTTGCGAAGACGAGCGGCATGGCTGGGCCACATCATGCGCACCTCAAGCTCGATCTCGCTGTTGACGCCGTCCAGATCAGCGAGGCAACGATTGCGAACTGCCGAACTCGTGACCGGCCCATCCAATTCGTAAACCGTCATCAATCGCGCCGTGGCGTTATCAATCTCAGCTGAGTCTTTCAGCGGCGTGCGAACGATCCCGTGCCCAAAAATCGTCCGCATCAAGTTCAGCATCTCTTTTTGCATTGACTTGTTTTCATCGACTTTCGAGGCGACGAACCGCAAAAACTTGAGCGTTGGCGCCATGCCGCGATCGGCAAGAGTTTCAATCGTTTCGTCCAACATCGCCAGAAACGCTGCAGTTGACGAAAAATCCATTACGGTCGGAGGTACCGGCACAACTAGCGCGTTCGCCGCCCGGAGTACGGATAAGGAGATCGCTCCCAGAGCTGGGGGAGGATCGAGAACGACCACGTCAAATCGATCGGAAATGCTGGCGATCCCCTGCGCCATACGGTCTATGAGGTTGGCCTGCCCACGGGCCATGCGCGCTGCGATCTCGTACTCGGATTGAAACAGTCGCAAATTTGCAGGTATCAATTCCAACCCATCGAAGTGGGTCTTGCGTAAGGCATAATCTAACGACTCGATGTCAT
>NZ_CAXYKL010000048.1:0-6436 GCF_964277725.1 uncultured Novosphingobium sp.
GAGAGGCTGCGGATCGCACCAAGATCGCGAAGCGCAGGTTCAATAGCTTGTCCACGCTCCTGGCCCAACTCAGCCGGCCGATCTAGGAAACCTGCCGCCACGAGTTGCGATGCCGCAGGTTCCGGCACCAATCGCTTGCCACGGCCCGCTCCGGCAGAGCTCCAGTAGCCGGGCCACCGAAGGAACAAGTGCGGCCCTACCTGAGCGATCTTTTCCAGCTTCGGGCTCCACCACGGAAAGACGCCCTGCGTATGGTAATGCGTAGCCAGCCCTACCGCCGGCAGGACCAGCCCGTCCAGCATTCGATCCGCACGCGCAAGCGCGCCGGCGATGGCCGTTGCCGAATAACGGCGCGCCAGAGAGCCATCGCAGGTGAAGGTGAATTGGCACCCCGTTTTCCGCTCGCTTCCCTGCAGAACGACACCGCAGACACTGCCTGGAAAAGCGGGATGCGCCACTCTGTTCAGCACGACTTGGCCGACTGCCAGTTGGCCCAGAAGATCGCCCGGGCCAGCTTCGTACAGCATCGCCGCTGCCAGGCAGCCCCGCGCCAATGGCCGATCGTGAAGCGTGATCCGGCCAAGGAATGGCCGCGCCGTCTCGCCGACTGCAACGAATGGCTGACGCGCGTTCAGTGAGAGGGCATCGTTCCCCGTCACCGGGGCCGGCGTGGCAGAGCCGACATCGCTATCGACGGTCGGTACGCCAGGCAAAGCGGCTAACGGCGCCAGGCTCTCGGCGTCATCCAGTGGCCTTACAGACCTGATCGTCGTGACCGAGCCCGCCGCGAAAAGGGCAAGCACCGAAAGAAACGCGATCAGTACGATCAGAGCGATAACCTGAGGACGCGCCGAACGGCTGGTCAGCATTGCGATCCAGGGGCGCAAAGTTAGCCACACACCGCCTCGCACCGCCCGTCCGACCGGCCTGGAGCCGGGCAGAAGATCGACTCCTGTCTCTGGAAGAGAGATTGCCGTCACGAACCGAAACCAACCAATCTCACGAAGCGCGATCGAGGGGGCGGATGATGAACCAGATATACGCGATGGCGCCAAACATCAGAATGGCTGCCGGCACCGCCCATCCGCCATTGCCCACCTGGTTCGCAATCATGCAGATCGCTGCTGGCGGCAGATACTTCCACACCGCGTCATGAGCGGGCCTTGGCCCGACCGAGCGCTGCAGATAGACAACCGCCAGCGCCGCAAAGATTGCCACCGTCAACCAATCGAACACCGTCGTCATCGTCTCAATACCTTCAGGAGGAAGTCAGCGCCCCCACGCAAGAGCCCAGCGCTCATCGTGGCGAAGGCCGAATTTCAGTGGCCCGCAAAGCGCAGTTTTCCTGCGGTGGGTTCGGCGTAACTCCCCAACATCATATCACTGCCGGCAGGGACCTCGGTCAGCACAAGGCCCATCACAGAGCTTCCGGCGCGAGCCAGAACCGTGATGGCGAATTCGATGGCCTGGCGCGACGTATGCTTCCAGCGCGTCAACAGGACCACGCCATCGCTGACGGCGGCGATCACGCGCGCTTCCGCCACTTGTAGCACAGGCGGCAAATCCAGAATGATGAGATCGAACTGGTCACGGGCTTCACCGATCAAAGCCTGGAGTTGGTCGAACGCGATCGACTGGCCCGCCTCGATCACTTCCCCGACCGGGAGGAGTCGAGCCGGAGTGAGACCGTCGATCACCAGGCAATCGTTCAGCTTCGCCTCCCCGCGCAGGACCTCGACCAGGCCCGGGCCGAAACGACCGAACCCGAAACGCTGGTGAAACGTCGGGCGCTGCAAATCGCAATCTACGACCAGGACGCGGCGGCCACGCAAGGCCTGGCTGCGACCAAGAGCGATCGCGGTTGTCGATTTGCCCTCGCCGGCCTGCGGCGATGTCAGCGCGACGACGCGGGGGTGGACCTGTCCGGGCGGGAAGATACCCGCAGCCAAGGCCCGAAGAGATTCGGCGTAAGGCGAGTTCGGCGCTTCCACCACTTGGTTGATGATGGCCAGATCGTCTTCGTTGCGCAGCCTCGGTACGGCGGCCAGGAACTCGATCCCGAAGATGTTCTCGACCTCTTCGGGCGAACTGACACCCACCGCGAACACCTGCCGGATCAACGCCACGATGGCGAACAGGATAAAGCCCAGCACCGCGGCAACCGCCATGTTCAGGCCCAGCCTCGGGCCAGAGGGATCGATCGGCAAGGGCGCAAGGGCGGCAATCCGACCGTCGGCCTGCTCAATCCCGCTTTGCGTCGAGATTTGCGCAAGGCGAGACATATAGGCCTCCAGCAAGGTCTTCGGCGCTGCAACTTCCGCTTCCAATTCGCGCAGCCGCACCGCCGCCTTGTCGGCTCCGGCCAGCTCGCCTTCGGTTGCCGAAAGCCGTCCGGCAATTTCCGCCGCGCGCCCCGCAGACGCCTGGGCTTGCGCCTGCAGGCCTGCCACGACCCGGCTTCCCTGTCCCTCAAGCAGTCGATTGATTTCCTGCAGTTGCTGGCGAGCGGTGATCAATTCAGGATGATTGGCGCCATAGCGACTGGCCAGTTGCGCCACTTGCGCGCTGGCCGCGGTCTGCTGGGAGCGAAGGTCCGTCATGCCGGGCGCATTGCTATCACCCAGGTTATCGGTTCCGCGCGCCAGCTGCGCGCGCGCCGCGTCAAGCCGCTTGGCATCCTCCGCCGCTTGTGCGCGGGCTACTGCCAAGGTTTGGTTGTAGCTGGATATTTCCTGTTCGGTGAGCGTGCCGAGCGCGGTGTTCCCATTCAGGCCGACTTGCGCCTTGTAAGTGGCCATGGCAGCGTCCGCCGCCTTCACCTGCCCCCGCAGTCGGGCGATCTCGTTTTCCAGATGAAGCTTGACCCGCGTGTTCTCCTCAACCCGGACGCCCACCTGTGAATCGATGTACGTCTGCGCGTAGAGATTGGCCATCCGTTGCGCCGTTTCTGGATCGTTGGCACTGTACCGGATGTCGATCAGATAGGTCAGGCCGACGCGATTGATCGCGCGATGCTCCAGGATATCGCGCACCACCAGCGATGCATCTTCCTGCTGCTGCTGCGACATGCGCGCGACGGGGACATCGGGGATCAACCCGGCCCGCCGCGCGACCTGGAACGCCATCCCGGACGACGACAGCATCTCGACCTCGGTATCCACCACGCTGGAGTCCGCAGGCAGGGGAGAGACGACATCCTCCAGCCCTTGCACCACCTGCTTCTTGCGCTGGTCGAGCAGGACGCTTGCCTTGGTTTCGTAGACCGGGTCCTGCCGCCAAGTGTAGAGCGCGGCCAGACTCAACATCACGACCATAATTCCCAAGAACAGCTTGTAGTTGTCCTTAAGGAAGCGCGCGAACCGTGAACCATCCAACTGTGCCGCCCCGGCACCGCCCGAGTAACCGGTATTGTCTTCCGGACCAAGGTGCCGTCCACGCTCTGCGAGCGCATGATGCTGAGCGGCCGATAGTTCGTTGCTCACGTGGATAATCCTGTTGAGAGTACGCCGTTGTCTGACAGCGACGAGGTTGTGATCAGCCTGTCACTCCGCCTTTGGGACGAAATGACGGTCATGGCTTGAAGAGGACACCAATGCTGAGGACGTTGTCCGTCAGCCGAAGACCCAGATTGGTAGGTCGTGACGTGATCCGCAGATGGTCGTACCGCGCAAACAAAGTGACATGGCGATCGACCAGGTATTGCCCACTCAGGCCAACATGCGGCCGTCGCTCCGTGCGCTGCGGTAACTGGAACTGATTGGTTTCATAATCGGCGAATCCCGAAATAAGGACATAGCGATAGAGTTCGTGATCGACACGGATCGCGGCTCTGGTCCGCCGATAACTTGGCGCGAGGGGATTGCCCGCTTCCTGCAGTGTGCGAGATGCATCGAAAGTGACGGTGGTCAGCCGCGTGGGAAAATATTCCACTCGCGCACGCCCACCAAAGCCACTGAAGTCCCGAATGCCAGGACTGCGAAAGTCCTGCTTTATATAGCCGAGCGCCACTTCACCGCGTAGCAGATCGGTGAATTCGAAGCTCACGCCACCGAGCAGCTCGGCGCGGCGGGCTGACCTATCCGGCGTCGACGAACCCGGCTGCAAATTGTAATCGATCTTGCTGACCGACCCGTTGACCAGCACCGCCAGATCCGCGGTGATGGCATACTCCGCCCGGGCACCAGCCTGATACCGCGTTCGGTTCAAATCACGGGAGTTTAGAAGCGCACCGTCGAACGTCCGTAAATCGCCATATGTAACGCGTGCCACCGTTCCATTTGCAGAAAGCCGCATGCGACTACCCTGCCAGGTAAGCTGGCCGCCTCCCGTTGCGGTCTGATAAGCAAGCGGCTTTAACGAGTTGCGCAGCGCCCCCGGTGCATTGCGTCGCTCTACGTCCCGACGCAGCCCCGCAAACCCGTAGAGGCGCACCTCATTGCCGGCATCGTAGCGGCCTTCACCCTGGACAGAGTACGTCTCCGTGTTTTCAGTCTTCAATTTGAGGAAGCGCGTCACCCCTGCAGACGCCGTGAGACCAACCTGATGCCTCGTCCAGTCCGAAACGGCGTTAATCGAGGGCTGTATCGAGAGCGCGGCATCACTTTGCCTGTCTTGCGACCGGGCGCGGACATTATCGTCGAACGCAACAACTGCCGTGATTCGCGGATAAATGATGAAGCCGTCTAACCGCTTTCCGACTTCTTCAAAGCCGGATTGCACCCGTTCCGAAACAGCGACGGTGCGCTGTCGGTCGAATACGGTACCAACGGTTGGTGAGGCGGAGACATCCTGTGCACGTGCAGCATGGCCCGCCAGCACAAGGGCGAGAGAACCCGCTCCGCAAAAACGTCTGATCGCCACATAAATCATGAGCGAGGTACATATCGCCCGATCGATGCCGGGCAATCCGAATTGCCACGATGATCGATGTTGTTCGTGTTGCGAGCGCGCAAACGTGCGGTAATCTTCACCTAGTAAAATTGCTTAGATGTAGGGGCTTTTCCAATTGCCCTTCAAATTATGCGTGAAACGACGGTCGATTTTGATCCGATTTGGGTGGATTGTCTCCGCTGAATACGTGCAGAACAAGGGTTTCGATATAATGCGAGCGAAAAACACTCTTTATCGCTACCTCGGCGTTTGGGCCGTGGCATGTCTGCCGCTCCCCATCGGTGGTTGCGCGTCCACCGATCGACAGGCTGCGCCGACAGTTGCCGAAGTACAGGAGTACCGATTGGGCGCAGGCGATGCGTTGCGCTTGATCTTCTATGGCGAGGATAAGTTGAACGGCGAATATAGTATCGCCAGTGACGGCCGCCTCGCCCTGCCGCTAATCGGCACGATCGACGCGGGCGGAAAGACGCTTCCACAATTGCAGGAAGCTGTCCGAACCGCATACGCCAAAGGCGGCTATCTGCTTGACCCGAAGGTCGCGGTGGAGATTTTGCATTACCGCCCCTTCTTCGTTCTTGGAGAGGTGAACGCCCCTGGCCAATATCCCTTCATTCCAGGCATGACCGTGCGCCAGGCGATCGCAACCGCCAAAGGCTACACATACCGCGCGCAACAAGGTTCCGCCATGATCACCCGGTGGGGGGACGCCAGCGAAGTCTCATACAAGCTCTCGCCCGGAACAGCAGTAAACCCCGGCGATACCATCCGCGTCCCGGAAAGACATTTCTAAGGGTCGCAACATGACCAACTTGGTGCCAGACACCCTTCAAAAGGATTTACCGGCTAGCGGGAAGTCTCTGTCGGCTGCAGTCGCTGACACAACTCGGCTTGAAGGCGTGCAGATACTTCGAGCGATAGCGGCGTCGTTGGTCGTTTTCGGACACCTTCAAGGCACGATCCGTACGCATCCGGGTGAATTCGGTGCATTCGCGCCCTTTCCTATAAATGGCGGGATCGGCGTTGATATATTCTTTGCGATTTCCGGTTTCATTATCGTTCATTCGGGAAGTCGTCTGGTCGGACAACCGGGAGGAGCCCGCATTTTCCTCATCCGACGTCTGGCTCGTATCATTCCGATGTACTGGGCCGCTACAGCGCTATCGATCATGCTTGCCCTCTGGAGTGCGAAGAATGTGCCCTCTCTCACTCACGCCATAGCAAGTTTTGCCTTCTTCCCTGTTGCAGGCACACACGTTGGAACGTTCTACCCTGTTCTCGATCTCGGTTGGAGCTTAAATTACGAAGTTCTTTTCTACACCATATTTGCGTTATCGATGGTCATCTCAAGCCGTCATTACATTCCCGTGGCGCTCTCGATTATCTGCCTGTTTGCGGTCGTAGGACATCAGGAGAAGTTAGGTGGCGCATTGGAGTTTTGGACAAGCTCGATCATTCTGGAGTTCGGCTTCGGCATGCTGATCGCGTCAATTTTCCAAAAGCGCCGCATAACGCTCCCGCGACTATATAGAGCTTCGATGATACT
>NZ_CAXYKL010000049.1:0-8377 GCF_964277725.1 uncultured Novosphingobium sp.
AAAACCGACGTTCGCTCGTTCGGCCCTCGAAGGTAGGACCATAACCCCAGCATGATGACCGCATTCCGATCTGGTTCAATGGACCTGCCTAGACCTACGCCGCCATCGATCCGCAGGATTCGAACGATCTCGCCGGCAACCTCATCGACAACGCCGCACTGCCTACAAAGTCCAGCGTAATCGTGACTGCCGAGGCCGAAAAACTCTGATTTCTGCTCCCGATATGCGACGATACTCCGACATCACCTAAGCCGATCGCGCTCATGCCACCGCGCCGTGCACCCGCTTCGAAGAGCGTGAGGGCATGCACGGCTTAATCTTCAAATTAAGCACAGCGACCGCGGCTTCAGAATCAGTCCGGGTGTCGGAAGGCCTTTCTCGACACGCAAATAGCTTGGCAATTCTCAATGGGGGAGCGCGCGACAGGCGCGGAAGCCTGCCGCCAGGTCAGTTCATATTCGACCAGGAAGCCGTCATGGTCGGACAGCACCGGTCCGTTCGGGCCTCCGTCGAACAGCGCTTCGACGCGGACCGGGCGGACGGTCACGCGCTCGCCGTTTCCGAAAAATTGCAAGTCCTGCGTGTCGACCCAAGGCTCGTCGCCGTCCCAGGACATGTGCACCTTGCAGTCAGAGCCCGGTTCCATGCAGGCGCGATGGACCAGTCGCATTGGCTGGTAGCGGGTGAAATTCTCCCACCGATCCTGCGAGCCGCGCATGTTGAAGTCTCCGCCGAACACGATCGGATAGCGGTCGTCGTGGCTGGCATCGATGAAGGCGGAGGCTTCGGTCACCTGGCGTGCGTGGGCAGCAAGGTTGCGCGCTTCGGCCACATGCGACGCCCTGCGCGAATTCATGTGCGTGTCGTACAGATCGATAGGTACCGGCACACCCGGCACCGCGATCCGGGCAAGCATGACGCCTTTGTTGGCTAGGCAGTCCAACCCGGCGCAGGACCGGCGACCATAGGCCTGACTGCGGGTTAGCAGGACCAGATAGCGTGACGCGATCACCAGTCCGCTGCCGGTCAGGCGCACGCCGATCTCTCCCTTGCGGAGTTTCGCGCGGTGCGGCAGCTTATCGGTGAACATCCGGATGTGCGGGGTCGTGCGGCGCGGGCCGGGCACGATGGCCGGATAGCCGGATGCCAGCACGGCCCGCTTCGCAGCGCCGCTGAACACCTCTTGGAACAGCACCACGTCGGGCGCCTTGCCGGCGGCGCGCAAGGCGGCGAGATGGGCGCCGATCCGCACCAGGTCCTGCTCGCGGCCGGAGCGAGCGGGCCAGCCCAGGCCCTCGACATTGTACGTCAGCACCGACAGCGTCGCGGTGCGGGTCACGCCGTCGGGGGCGATACGGACGGTTGGCGCGGACGCAGCTTCGACCGCCATCCGGCGCAGCGGCGGGGCTGTGCCGCAACCTGTCACGGCGATGCTCAGCACAAGGGACAGACACGCGAAAACACCGCTATATCTCACGTCAGCTCGCCTGGGAGCGCAAGGTTAGGACCGCCAGCAAACCGTGACCATCTTGGCGCTCCTCCAACCTGATCGTTCCGCCCAGCAGCGTCATCGCCTTCGATGCGATCGACAGCCCCAGCCCGCTGCCGGCCGTGGGCAAGGCGCCATGCTCGAACCGGCGCAGCAGCCGCTCGCGCTCGGCGGCGGGGATCCCCGGCCCGCGATCGCCCACCGAAACGGCGAGCTGGTCCGATCCGCGCGCAAGGGCGATGTCGAGCTGACCGCCGCAGCGCGCATGGCGGATGGCGTTGCCGATTACGGCCGAGAGCGCCACCTGCAACAGCGCCGCGTCACACTGCCAGCGCACGATATGTTCTGGCACGACGCTGCACTCGATGCCGTCCGGACCCGCTTCGATCATCGCGTCGGCGACCACTTCGGCAACCAGTCCATGCACGTCGACCGAGCGGGACGCCACGGCGGTCGCGTTCAATCGGGCAAGCATCAGCATCCCGTCGATCAGGTTGTTGGCGCGATCGACCGTCGATGTCAGCCGATCGACATCCTGGCCCACCGCCTGCGGCGCCAGTCGGCGCAGCACCTGCGCCTGGGCACGAATCGCTGCTAGCGGCGTGCGCAGCTCATGCGCCACGTCGTCGGTAAACGCCTGCTCCAGGTCGTAGGCTCCCTCCAGGCGGGCGAACAGCTTGTTCAACGCAACCACCAGCGGCTCCATCTCCCTCGGCCAGACCTCGGGCTCCAACGGCTCGAGGTCGGCAAGCGA
This sequence comes from uncultured Novosphingobium sp., assembly GCF_964277725.1. Lineage (NCBI taxonomy): Bacteria > Pseudomonadati > Pseudomonadota > Alphaproteobacteria > Sphingomonadales > Sphingomonadaceae > Novosphingobium > uncultured Novosphingobium sp. Next base: position 2,244 of record NZ_CAXYKL010000049.1, read on the forward strand.
TCGGGCGTTAATGGTGGAGGCCAGCCGCTCCACTTGCGAAAGGCTCTTGCGCAATGTCGCCCAGAGTACGAGCATCGACAGCCCGAGCAACAGCAGCATGGGCAATGCCAATTCGGCCAGGACGGGGCCGAGCGAAAATTCACGCGCGGCATGGCGCTGCGCAACGACGATGAGCAGCGGCGTCTTGATGCTCTGCATGCCGTAACTGCGCCAGCCATCGCCCTGCGCGGTGAAGGTGTGCAGGCCCGGCTCCATCGGCAGCAGCCGCACCGGCGCTCCCCAGCCTGACCGGGCAACCAGCTTCCCGTTCCAGAACACCGCGAACATGCAGGAATCGTAAGTGGCTTGGAACGCCTTCTCATCCTCGGTGGTGAGCAGCGGGTCGCCGTGGCCGTCAACCACTCGATCGCGCCGCACCAGGACGCCTTGCGCGAATTCGTCCTGCATCATCATGTCGAGCAGCTTTGCCGCATCGATCAGTTGCACGTCGGCCGCGCGGCTGATCTCGCGGTCGGCGAAAACGTAGAGCACGGCCCCGATCGCCAGTGCGGTCAACGCCAGCAACAGCAGCACACGACGGTAAAGCTGCATAGATAGGGTCGATCGCTTCACCGTTCGCGCCCGCCGACCATGTAGCCCAGGCCCCGGGCGGTATGAATGAAGTCGCGCCCGATCTTGCGGCGCAGGGACGAGATCGCGACTTCGACCGTGTTCGATTCCGCCCAGTTGTCGCCGTCGTAAAGTTCGGCCTCAAGATCCGCCTTGGACACGAAACGCCGGCTGCGCCGCATCAGCAACGCCAGCACGCGAAACTCCTTGGCCGTGAGCGGCAAGGCCTGCCCTTCCAGCGTCGCGACATGCCCGGCAAAGTCGAGCATGACCGGGCCGATGGTCATGGTGTCATCCTGGCGTCCCTCGCGCCGGCGTAATTGCGAGCGGATGCGGGCGGCGAGCTCCTCCAGGTCGACAGGCTTCACCACGTAGTCGTCCGCGCCGGCATCGAGCCCGGCCACTCTCTGCTGCGTGCGGTCGAAGGCGGTGACGACGATCACCGGGGTCGCGATCCCCTCGCCCCGTAGCATGCGCAGGACTTCCAGGCCGGTTCCGTGCGGCAAGCCGATGTCGAGCAGGAGCACGTCATAGTCGGCACTACGGCCCGCAGCCAGAACGTCGTCCCCGCGTGTGAACAGATCGACCACGTAGCCTTCCAGCTCCAGCGCGCGCCTGATCGCGGGGCCGAGATCGGCGTCGTCTTCCGCTAGCAGCAGGCGGGGCAACTTGAACTCCGGGGTGGGTGTGACGGCAGGCAAACGCCTTATTTGCCGGGAAATAGGCCCTGAACAAGGTCCACGTCAAACCCGCGCACAAACCTTTGCGAGCGTCAGTTTCGCATCAGGTTCAGCGCGTAAGGCGCCCTGTCCTAGCGCGCCCTGCGCACTTCTCGCACGTTGCCCTATGTGCACCAGAACGGCTACAGATTGATGACACTCTCGACTTTGCCTCCCGCCGCCAAGACCTATTCGTCTCTCGATGCCGCGCTCGATCAACGGTGGTCGCACGATGGCGTGGCGCTCGCGCCTTGCGTGGCTCTGGTGGGATGCGACGGTTCGGGCAAGTCGAGCCTTGCGCGCGATCTTACGGCAATGCTCGATCAGGAGGCGCCGACGCGCTCAATGTATCTTGGCACCGGCACCGGCGATCTTGGGCGTCGCATCGGCCAGCTACCGTTGATCGGCGGCCTGGTGGAACGGTTCCTGTCCGCCGAGGCCAGCAAGGCGCACGCAAGGTCTGACGAGCGGCTGCCCGGCTTGCCGACCGCGCTCGTTATGTTCGCCTTTTCCCTCGCCCGCCGTCGCCGTTTCGCACGCATGCTCGACTTGCGCCGTCATGGCATCCGGGTGGTCAGCGATCGCTATCCCCAGGCCGAACTGCCCGGCCGCTTCGACGGCCCGAGCCTTGCCTGGACTCGCCGGGGCTCGGCCCTGGTCGAGCGGCTCGCCCGGCGCGAGCGCGATATCTACGAAGACATGGCCGCGTTCCGTCCGGACCTTGTGATCCGCCTCAACGTCGATGTCGACACCGCGCTCGCCCGCAAGGCCGATCATGACCGCGAACTGCTGCAAAGCAAGCTGGCGACCGTGCCGACGCTGCGCTTTGCCGGTGCCCGGGTCGTCGATGTGGATGCGACGCGGCCCTACCCCGAAGTCCTCGCCACGGTGCACGACCTAATGCGGCGCGAGGCACTGGCGGCATGAGCGATGGGCCTCTCCTGATCGCGGTCGTCGGTTGCGACGGTTCGGGCAAGTCGACACTGACCGAGGCCTTGCAGCAGTGGCTTGAAGCACGGCAGCCGACGGTGACCTGCCACTTGGGCAAGCAGTCCGGCAACCTTGGCCGCATGCTGGCGCGCACGCCCTTGATGGGTCGGCGGATCGATCGCTCGATCGAAACCCGATCGCGCCAGGCGCACAAAAGCGCGAACCCCGGCCTGCTGGCGGCCCTGGTGATCTACGCCTTCGCCTTGCGCCGGGCGCGCCGGTTCCGCCGCATGCTTAAGCTGCGTGGCGAAGGATACATCATCATCGCGGATCGCTTTCCGCAAGTGGAGCTGCCCAGCGCAATCGACGGCCCGGGGCTTGGCACCGCTCGGCGCCGCGGGCTGGTCGGCGTTCTTGCCGCGGCCGAGCAACGCTTGTTCCGGCACATGGTGGCGCACGCGCCCGATCTCGTTCTGAGGCTTAATGTGCCGCTCGATCTCGCCGCCGCGCGCAAGCCCGATCATCGGATCGAAACGCTCGCCCGCAAGATCGAGGAAATGCCGCGCCTGCGCTTCGGCGCCGCGCCGATCGTGGAGCTGGATTCGCGCGAACCGCTTGACCGCGTGGTCGCTCGCGCACAAGTGGCCGTGCAGACGCTGCTCGACCAGCGTGAACCGGCACGGCCCAGCGCTGCGGCCTAAACAGAGCACGGAGCCATGAAACGTTGGTTCGCCGATGGCGTGTTCCGCACCATCGTGCGCAACGCCGCCTATCTCGCCACGGGCAAGCTGGGCGGCGCACTGCTCGGCCTGCTGGCGCTTGCCCTGGCGGGACGCGGGATGAGCCCGGCGATGTTCGGCACGCTGATCCTGATTCACTCCTACGCCAATGGCGTGGGCGCAGTGGTCAAGTTCCAGACCTGGCAGTTCATCGTGCGCTACGGCGCGCCGGCGCTGGAACGCGGCGATATCGCCACCTTGCGGGACGTGACCGGCTTTGCCTTCGGCCTTGACCTTGCCAGTGGGCTGCTGGGCATGGTGTGCGGCCTGGCCGTGCTACCCTGCGTCGCCGACTGGTTCGGCCTGGGCGCCGACCACCTCGGCCTCGCCATGCTTTACTGCACCCTGATCCCGACCATGACCGCCGCGACGCCCACCGGCATCCTGCGCGTGTTCGACCGCTTCGACCAGATCGCCTGGCAGCAGCTGGTCACGCCCTTGGTCCGCGGCATCGGCGCGACGATCTCCTATGTCGCCGATCTTGGCTTCACCGGGTTCGTGCTGACCTGGTACCTGGCCGACTTGTCCGGCGACTTGTGCCTGTGGGCGATGTCGGTGCGCGAGTTGCGCCGCCGCGAGGTCAAAGGCGCGCTCAAGCCCGGCTTGTTCCGCCCCGCCCGCAAGCTGCCGCGTGCCTGGAGCTTCGTGTGGACTACCAATGCCGCCCACTCGATTTGGGCTGCGTGGGGCCCAGTCAGCAACCTGATCGTGGGCGCGCTGCTCAGCCCGGTCGCTGCCGGCCTGTTCAAGATCGCCGCAACCTTCTTCGATTCGGCCAGCAAGCCAGCGGAACTGATGAGCCGCAGCTTCTATCCCGAGATTATGCGCCTCGATCCCAGCAGCCGCCATCCCTGGCAACTCGCTGTCCGCAGCGCGCTCATTTCGGGCGCCATCGCGATCGTCGTGCTGCTGCTCGTCATGGTCGGCGGCGAGCCGGTGATCGCGCTGACGTTCGGCAAGCGCTATGTCGAGGCCTACGACCTGCTGCAACTGATGACGCTTTCGCTGGTCGTGGCAATGGCGGCCTTTCCGCTGGAATCGCTGCTCTACATGGCCGGGCGGGAGCGGTCGGCGCTTGTCGCGGAAGGGACTGCCGCGCTGGGTTACACGGTGCTGCTGTTTGTCGCCATCCACGCTTATGGCTTGTGGGGCGCGGGGCTGGCCTATGTCGCGGGTGTCTGCCTCAAGACGCTGTTCATGCTGGTGCCCACTGCGCTCGCCTATCGCAACCGCGATAACCTGACGCATGAGACGCGTGTGGCGGTGCCGGCATGACGGCGCTCGCGCCCTTCCCGCCGTCGGTGGTCGACGCTTTGTTCGAAGCAGTCGAGATGGACGATGTCGTCGATCCGGTGGTCAGCCTGCCCGATCCGATCCCGATGGCCTGCGACGCGGCGGAGATGCGCCGTTGTCTCGACCTGTGTCTCCAGTTCTGGCGGGAGGGGGCGATCCGGCAGGACCTGCTATCGCTGACCGGCACGCTGCTGCGCACCGGCGACCTGCCGCCCGACCAGCGCCGCCGCTACAAGCTGATCCGCGCCCGCTACAAGCATCTGCGCTTCGCTCTGGTGCTCTATAGCGCCGCCCATCGCGCACCCTTGCTGTTCCGGGCTACCGTGGCGGTGATGGGACACTTGCAGGACGCCTATCGCAACGATCGGCACGGCGCGGCACGGCGCTATGCCCTGGTCCTGCGGTCGCTGCTGACCTGGCCCGTGTGGCGCGCCGTGCAGCGCCAGGTCGGTGCCCTGCGGCTCGACGATGCGGAGGGCTTCCTGCGCTATCGCCTGTCAGAACTGCAGCGCCTGTCGCAGTGGCTTGCTGCCGAGACGCTGACGGCACATCGCTTTCACGCCATGCGCAAGATCGTCAGCCGAATGGTATCGTTCTACGACACGCGCCGCTCCCTCGCGCCATGCGAGCAAACGTACCAGATGTCGCGCTATCTCAGCGCCATCAACGGACTGATGGGCGGTATGCACGACGACTTGGTGGAAAGCGCCGTTTCCGGGTTGCAGGACTACCATCGCGATGCCTTCCTCTTGCCCCAGGACATTCGCTCCCGCTTGCTGGCACTAACGCAAACCCCAAGAAATGCCGCCCCCATCGATATGCCGTCCAGCTTCCGCTCCTAGCAGTTCGAAGGAGTAGCCCTAAGATGCGGATTTATGCCCGCCCTCGTACGAATAACGACACCGCCTTCTATAGGTGGTGAAATTTGGCTTGCCGAATAAGGCGCCAAAGCATCCACCAGGTCAAAATTACGCCCGGACATCGAACTATTTGCGCTTCGACTGGTATCGACAACCAAACCCTTGTGGTATGTTAGATGAATGGCAAGTTCTTGGGCCAACTTATAGCTCGGCTTAGGACAGCTATTGAGGGTACTGCTGCCGGATCGTGCAGTCGGATGGAAATGGCGAATTCCGGCACAAGCAGACATTCCTGTTGATAAACTTGAACGTCAGTTTGCGAAAGGTTTCGGACGCTTGCGTACGAAAGCTGTCGGTTGGGCAACGGATGGGACGAAGAGGTAACGGGGCATGAGTAGGTCGGTTGCAAAGCGGTCGGCCTGCTTCTCGAGCTGGCTGGCGGCTCCGGGATTGCCGATATCGTTCGAGCGGCAGATTGAGGAGCGGCGCCGGCGGGGGTCGCCGGAGTTTCGGACGGTGATGATCGCCTGATCATAAAAACCGATGATGCGTGCCTCGCAGCTTGGCAGCTCCGCTTCCGCCATCAATTCATCGATCTGGCGCAAACGTCGATAATACCATTCCGCGCTGAGCCGACCGGCATCGAGAATCATTTCCTCGCGCCCGGTGAAAACCGGGCTGACCTTGCGCATCCAGAACGAGACCATCGTCGTTGCACCTTCCGCCAGCGCGACGAACTCCCGGGTCTGGGCGCGATCCTCAAAGGTGTCAACTCCTCTGCCATCGTCGACATGTCGGGCGCAGGCCTGGGCTGCAAAGGCGACGAAGCGGGAGCGACGGCGACAAGATCGCCCTGTGGTACGGTGCCGTATGAGATGAACGTCAGCGGCTCACTGGCGATCTTCTCCGCCTGCCGCCGTGCCGTCCGCCAGCTGTAGATCAGG